>CANHYD010000104.1 GCA_947464705.1 Verrucomicrobiota bacterium
GGAGTCACCTGGTCGGCGGTCACGCCCAGTTGCTCGATGATGATGTCCTTGATCCGCTGCTCGATGGTTTTATCAGCCATGGTAAATGTCTCGTTCGGGCGCCTGTCTAGGCGTGTGACACCCGACCGTCAAGCGCCCGTTCAGGAATTCTTCTCTACGGCAGGTGATGATGCAAGAGGAACAGCGACCCCAGCAGCCTCTTCACGCCGCGCCAAAGAAGCCAGCCCACGCCCGGTGCAAGCCATCCGCTCACAAACCACCGCTCGGGGAGGCAGGGTCTGCCGCAGGCACTTCAAGAGATGCTGGAGCTCCCGCGAAGAGATGTCGGAAGGGACCAGTATCTTAAAATCACCGTCCGGTTGGTCTTGAAAATCCAGCACGTCAAACCCCGCCAACGGCAACCGCGGGCGCACCAGATTCCACCGGGCCCGGGCATCGATCAGGAACACCAGCGGCCGTTGTTCCCAGGCCAGGCTGGCGACGCGTCGTCGATCCTCGGGGCTCAATCGCAGCAACCAGTCTGGGCTGGGCCCCTCGACATCCGGCAAAGATCGGGCCTCCGGTTCCTGGGAGCGGCCCCAGTCCAGAAGGAATTCCCCCTGCCCCGATGATGGCGACTCCAAGTTCACATCACCATGCCACCATCGACCGTCAGTACCTGACCCGTGATGTAACGCCCACCGGGACCGGCCAGGTACAACGCCGCTTCGGCGATGTCCGAGGCCTGACCCAAGGATCCCAACGGAATTTGCTTCAGGATCGCCTCTTTCTGAGCCTCGTTGAGGGCCGACGTCATGTCGGTCTCGATGAATCCGGGGGCGATGGCGTTGCAGGTCACGCCGCGGGAACCGAACTCTTTGGCCACCGACTTGGTGAAGCCGATCAAACCGGCCTTGCTGGCCGCGTAGTTGGCCTGACCGGCGTTGCCGATGAGGCCGATGACGCTGGCCAGATTGATGATTCGGCCGGAGCGCTGCTTGAGGAAGGTCCGGGTCAGCGCCTTGGTGAAGAGAAAGGCGCCTCGCAGGTTCGTGTTCAGCACGGTGTCCCAGTCGGACTGGCTCATGCGCATCAGGAGTCCGTCCTTGGTGACGCCCGCGTTGTTGACGAGGATGTCCACCCGTCCCGCCTGCTCGAGCAGGGTTTCGGCCGCAGCGGCAATAGCGTCGGCATCGGAGACATCGACGGCCAAGGCCCACGCCTTGCGACCGAGGGCGCGGATCTCGGCTGCGGTTTTTTCAGAGTTTTCAGCGGTGCGCGAGACGACCACCACATCGGCACCGGCCTGGGCGAAGCGGAGGGCGATGGCCCGGCCAATTCCTCGACCTGCCCCCGTCACCACTGCCACTTGATTTTCCAATTGAGACATGTGCGGAGGAAAACCCTTCACCCCGGCCCGGGGCAAGGAGCTTCGTCGACGTGATTGGGTTGGGCCGGAATATTTTTTGGAGATAGGAGGGATGACTCCGCCGATCCCATTCATTCGCTCCCGCTGGGCGCAGCCCCCCCCCGGCATCCGGAAGGTGACAAGGATCCTGGATCCAGAAACGCTTGGGCAGGTGCCCCAGGTTGACGAACAACTCACCGGCCGAGAGCTCACAGGCGTGGTCTTGGCCGGAGGACGATCCCTCCGTATGGGCCGGGATAAGGCTTGGCTCGAGTCCGACGCTCAGCCCCTGCTTCTTCGACAAATCGGGCTTCTGGAGCAGGCAGGCCTGAAGAGGATTGCCGTCGCAGCCGGCCCAGAAAACCGCCCGCCCCTACCCACCACGCCCGCGGGCATTCCGCTCCTGAGAGACCGGTTTCCGGATTCAGGCCCCTTGGCCGGAGTGGAGGCCGGACTCGGATGGGCCCATGCGTGCTCCCCGAACGGATGGACGCTCTTGGTTGCCGTTGATCTGCCAGAACTCTCGGTCGAGTGGCTGCGGCGACTGGTGGTGCAAATCGCGCCCGGCACGGGATGCGTCCCCAGTCATCAAGGTCGGCTGGAACCATTGGCCGCCATTTATCCGAACCAAGCCTGGGCTATCGCCCGGGAACATTTGGAGATGCAAAAGGCCTCGGTGCAGGAGTTCTGCCGCCGAGGCCTTGAAAGTGGATGGATGAATCGCTGGGAACAAAATGCTCAGGACCAGCGCGCACTCCTCAACTGGAACACCCCTTCGGATTGGCCAGGAGGCCGCTCCAACCCGGTGCCGTAAGCTCCACGCTCAGCCCTGAAGATTCTTGGCGCCGTTGACCGTGGAATTGACGCGAAGGCGCAGGCCGTTCAAACGGATGAAACCGGTCGCATCGTCTTGATTGTAGGCCTTGGTCGGGTCGGCCTCCATCGTGGCGATGTGCGGGTTGTACATGCTGAACTGGCTCTTGCGGCCGGCCACATACATTCCGCCCTTGTAGAGCTTCACACGGACCGTCCCGGTGACATTCTTCTGGCTCTCCTCCACGTAGGCCTGCAGTGCCAGACGCTCCGGAGCATACCAAAAACCATTGTACACCAATTCGGCGTACTTGGGCACCAACGCATCGCGCTGGTGCATGACCTCGCGGTCCATGGTGAGGCTCTCCATCTGGCGATGGGCGTAGTGCAAGATGCTGCCACCCGGGGTCTCATACACCCCGCGGCTCTTCATGCCCACAAAGCGGTTCTCCACCATATCCACTCGGCCGACGCCATGCTTGCCGCCGATCTTGTTGAGCGTGCGCATGACCTGAAGGGGGTTGAGCTTCTTGCCGTTGACCGCGACGCAGTCTCCCTTCACGAAGTCCAGGGTGACGAACTCCGGCTTGTCTGGTGCGTCTTCCGGCATGACCGAAAGCGTGGTGAAATAGTCCCGGTTCTTGAGGTCGAAGGAATCGTACCAGGGATCTTCCAAAATGCCGGCCTCGTAGGAAATGTGCAGGAGGTTCCGGTCCATGGAGTACGGCTTCTTGGCGCTGGCCTGAACCGGAATACCCTTGGCGGCGCAGTAATCGATCATTTCCTGGCGGCCCGGGAAGTCTTTGCGATAACGGGCATCCCGCCACGGGGCGATGATTTCCAATTCCGGGGCCAGAGCCGCGGCCGTCAGTTCAAACCGGACTTGGTCATTGCCCTTGCCTGTCGCTCCGTGGGCGATGGCGTCGGCCTTCTCGGCACGAGCGATCTCCACCATGCGCTTGGCGATGAGCGGACGGGCGATGCTGGTTCCCAAGAAGTATTGTCCCTCGTAAATCGCACCGGCCCGGAGCATCGGGTAGATGAAGTCTCGGGCGAACTCCTCCTGAAGGTCGTCGATGTAGATCTTGGAGGCTCCTGTCTTCTTGGCCTTCTTTTCCAGGCCCTTCAGCTCGTCTTCCTGGCCGACGTTGGCACAGAAGGCGATCATTTCAGCATTGCCGTAGGTTTCCTTGATCCAGGAGAGCAGCACCGAGGTGTCGAGGCCGCCGGAGTAAGCGAGTACGATTTTCATTGTCAGAAGAGACGCGCCAGTGAACGCCAGGCTTACCGGCGTGGGAAGATCAAAACGGGCGCGGGAGGCCCAACCCGTGCTTTCATCGAGGCTTTGCGCTGGCAGGCGGGTTCGAGAGGACCAGTGCCGGAGTATCGACCACGCGGGTTTGAATGTATTGCACTGCGGTGCTCAATCCCGCTCGGCCGGCCGCAGTTTCGGCGGATTGGGCCAGCCAGAGGGATTCCGAGGAAGGCCCCTGAGTCCTGCGCTTCCGGCTGTTCCGGCTGTTCCGGCTGGGAACGACCGGGGGAGGTTCAGCCCTGTCCACCACCACCGCCGCCGCCGATATCGCGGTCAAACATGGGAATGACGAAGCGATAAACGACATAGCAGACCCCAATCATCACCACGACCTGATAGACGTTGAGCTTACGCTCGGCCAATCGGTCCGGGATCTTGTTGAACCAGCGCTTGGAGCGATGCACCCACCCCGATCGACGGCGGCGTGGCGACGACGCATGGACGAAGTCTGGCGGAACACGGGAGCTGGGAGGAACTTTTGGGTCCATCGCAATGTTCCAAGCCATATTTATTCTCCGAAATGGCGCAAGCCTTAATTTAATTAAATCGCGTTGCGCAGCCCGTTACAAATTTTAAAATTTTTTAACCCCGCAACAGCGAAACGCTTTATTTGCCTGTTACATTTTTAGTTGCTCCCAATAAATACAGCCCTGAACATTAATCAATGACATGAATTACCTTATGCAACCTTAGCATTTATTAAACAATGCCCTGATTGAAAACTAGACAAATCGGTAAAAAAACTAAAAATCTCCCAAGTCTATTGGATTTCTAAGACCAATTTTAGTCACCCAACCATGGCCTCATCGCCACCCAGAACATTGTTAGAGCGGATCTGCGACGCTCAGGGTTGCAGTCCTGAGGAAGCTCTCGAGAGGCTGGCCAAGGAACTTCAAACCCCTTCCCAACGTTTCTGGTCCACCGTGCTCTTTCCCGGGTGCGGCCCGCTGCGTGAACGTTACCGGGAAGTGGTGAAAGACCTCTCTGGCTGCCGCGACCTCAGCGAAATCAAGAGCAGCTTGATCTACTGGCGTCAGCGGACCCCCTACTCCGGTTTCCTGGGAAAACAATTTCGAGTGCACACCTCCCAAGCACTCACGCTCTTTGAGCGTTTGAGCGGAAGCTGAAACAGCGCCTGCGCTTCTCGAGGTTGTGTGGCAACTCATGGCGCCATCGCATCGCGAGCTCGGTCATTGGCCTTTCGCCAATTCGAATCGGTCGAGAAATTCCGTTCTCCTCTCCACCCCTGCTTTCGTACCCTACCCCCATGCTCGACATGAAGTTGTTGCGCGATCGGACCGAGTTCGTCCGGGAGCGATTGGCCACGCGGAACGCCG
Source organism: Verrucomicrobiota bacterium (assembly GCA_947464705.1). Classification (GTDB taxonomy): domain Bacteria; phylum Verrucomicrobiota; class Verrucomicrobiia; order Limisphaerales; family UBA9464; genus SXXZ01. Next base: position 4,853 of record CANHYD010000104.1, read on the forward strand.
GTGACGAAGTCCGGGTCTCCGAAGTCTTGGCGCTGGATGAAGCCCGACGGGCCGCGCTCGCCGAGGCCGAGCAACTCAAGGCACGCCGCAACAGCGCCTCGAAAGAAATCGGTGGGCTCATCGGCCAGAAGCGCCTGGATGAAGCCGAGGCCAAGAAGTCGGAAGTGCGCGTGCTCGGCGACCGGATCACCGAGCTCGACAAGGCGGCCGCTCAATCCGAGGCCGCGCGGGATGCGCTGCTGCTCATGATCCCCAACCTGCCCCATGCGAGCGTCGCTCTGGGCAAGGATGCCGAAGACAACCCGGAGATCCGCGTGCACGGACAAAAGGCCACCTTCGGGTTCACGCCGCTGAACCACGTGGAACTGTGCGAACGCCTCAAGCTCATCGACTTCGCCCGGGGGGCCAAGCTGAGCGGATCGGGCTTCCTCCTGTACACGGGCTGGGGGGCTCGGTTGGAGCGGGCGTTGATCAACTTCCTGCTCGACCTGCACCAGCGGGAACACGGCTACACCGAGGTGGCCCCGCCTTACATCGTTGGAGAACACTGCATGGTCGGCGTGGGGCAGTTCCCGAAGTTCCGGGATCAGGCCTATGCCGTGCAGGAAGGACTCGACACCTCGACGATGGGCAAGCTCTACCTGCTGCCGACGGCCGAGGCTCCGGTGGCCAACATCCATCGGGAGGAAATCCTCGCTGAGAAGCAGCTTCCGGTGCGGTACTGTGCCTACTCGCCCTGCTTCCGAGCCGAAGCAGGTGCCGCTGGGTTGGGCACCCGCGGCATGATCCGGGTCCACCAGTTCGACAAGGTGGAGCTCATCAAGGTGGTGCATCCAGACCAGGGCTATGAGGAACTGGAAAAGATGGTCCACAATGCCGAGACGGTCCTCCAACGCCTTGGGCTGCATTACCGAGTCATCAACCTGTGCACCGGTGACATGGGCTTCGCTTCCGCCAAGACCTATGACATCGAAGTCTGGGCTCCCGGACAGGGCACCTACCTCGAAGTGTCGAGCTGTTCCAACTGCGAAGACTACCAGTCCCGCCGGATGAATTTGAGATTCAAGCGGGAATCTGACGGGCAGAATCTCTTCCCGCACCTGCTCAACGGATCCGGGACTGCGCTGGCCCGCCTCTTCGTGGCCCTGGTGGAAACCCACCAGCAGGCCGACGGCAGTATCCGGGTGCCGGAACCGCTGCAACCCTACCTCGGAACGGACCTCATCCCCCGGGTCTCCTGAAACAACCCAGCCCCACGCCTGGCTTCTTCTCAGGATTCGTTCCGTTGAAACGGACAACCCTGCGCTTGGCAGTGACGGCTAATTGAATAACTTTGGGCTTCCGGGGCTTCGGCTCCGGCAATCGAGTCTTGAATACCTCTGGTTCCAACCATGGTTCGGCCACCCCGGTCAACGGGCGCACCGAAAGTAACGCCTCTGGTCGTTCCCTGACCGCATCCGATCGGCATCGCGCCACGGTGGAGGATCTGCTGCGACTCGTGCTGGAGGGCAAGTCCCCTCAGGAGGCCCGCAAGCTGGTCGCCGGTGTGATGCAGGGGCTCCGCAATCAGGGGTACCCGGTGCCAGACGTCACCACAACGCCCTACCTCAACACCATCCCTCCCGAAGAACAACCGGAGTACCCCGGCGACCTCGAGATGGAGCGCCTGATCCGGGCTCACGTCCGCTGGAACGCCATGGCCATGGTGGCCAAGGCCAACAAGACCACCAACGTCGGTGGACACATCGCTACCTTCGCCTCGCTGGCGACACTGTACGAAGTGGGGTACAACCACTTCTTCCGGGGCGGCGCTGACGGCAAGACCGCCGACATGATCTACTTCCAGGGGCATGCCTCGCCGGGCAATTACTCCCGCGCCTACTTGGAGTACCGACTCAACGACCAGCACCTGAAGAACTTCCGCCAGGAACTGCAAGACCATCCGGGTCTGAGCTCCTACCCGCATCCGTTCCTGATGCCGGATTTCTGGATCTTCCCCACGGTGTCGATGGGCTTGGGACCGATCCACTCCATTTATCAGGCCCGATTTAGCCGCTACTTGCAGGCGCGCAAACTCGTTCCACAAGACCACGACCCCATGGTCTGGGCCTTCATCGGAGACGGTGAGTCGGATGAACCGGAAACGCACGGAGCCATTGGCATGGCCGGTCGCGAGCACCTCGACAACCTCGTCTGGGTCATCAATTGCAACTTGCAGCGCCTCGACGGCCCGGTCCGCGGCAACGGCAAGATCATCCAAGACCTCGAAGGTCAGTTCCGCGGTGCGGGCTGGAACGTCATCAAGGTGGTTTGGGGCAGCGACTGGGACGACTTGTTGGCCCGCGACACGACGGGCCTTCTGGCCCAGCGCATGGATGAGGTCGTGGATGGCGAATACCAGCAGTACGTCGTCGAGAGCGGGGCCTACATCCGGAAGAATTTCTTCGGCAAGTACCCGGCTCTCTTGGACTTGGTCAGCCACCTCAGCGACGCGCAGCTCAAGAAGCTCACCCGCGGTGGTCATGATCCCCTCAAGGTGTACGCGGCTTACCGCAAGGCCACCCAGCGCAACGGCCGACCCACGGTCATCTTGGCCAAGACGGTCAAGGGCTACGGCACGGGCGAAGCCGGCGAAGGCAAGAACCCCACCCACGGCCTCAAGAAACTGGCCGAGCGCGATATCCGCCACTTCCGCGAACGTTTCTCGATTCCGCTGGAAGACGAGGTCATCGCCGAGCTGCCCTTCTACCGTCCGCCGCAAGACAGCGCCGAGGTTCAATACCTGCTGGACCGGCGCAAGGATCTGCACGGCTTCAACCCGATTCGGATCGATCGCGCCCA
>CANHYD010000105.1 GCA_947464705.1 Verrucomicrobiota bacterium
GGAGTCGGCCAAAGCCACCACCCATTCGTCACCCTGAGGCACGCCGGACCGCGAGAGCCGACGGGCATGAATGGATTGCTTGCCGGGCTTGCCGGATTGCCAAGCCACAACCGCTGAACCATCGGCCAAGGCCAAAACAACCGGATTCTCTTGGTTAAAGAGTGCCTGTTGGTTGACCCGGAGGATCTGAGGACTGGCAGATCCGGACTGCAAGTTGTAGACGCGAGATCCGATACCCAGTCCATCACCGTCGATGGCATTGTCTTGCCAGACGACGAATGCGACCGACCCCGCGGCGGCTGCGGAGGCATTGACCTGATCGCCCACCAGACCCAGAGGCGAGGTGCCGTTGGGAAGGATTCGCACCTCAGTTCCGAGCAATTCGACGGAAGCCGGAGCGACTTCTTGAATCGTCAGTCGTGGTGACCCGGCAGGGACCCCTTGGCCCAGACTCGATCCGGACAGACCGATGAGAGCTGCGAGCCCCATCAGCGTCCAGGATGATCGGCAGTTTCGGATTTGGTTCATGGATGGTTTGCCCGAAGACTCGTGAAGCCTTTAGGCAGTTCAATCAGTCCACCGGCTGTAATTCAGCAGCTGGTTTATTTCGCCGACGCTTTTTGAGAAGCCGAGTTAGGATCGAAGGGCATGTTCTCCGGATCATGCACGCGTTTGCCAGCGGCATCCACAATGGTCGCGGTCACGAAGATCATGAGGTTCTTCTTCACCGTCCTTGAATTTTCGCTGCGGAACAGACGGCCCACGACAGGAATGTCTCCCAAGACAGGAACCTTGTCCCGCGACTTGACGTTATCTTCGGCGATCAAACCACCCAAGGCAACCGTCTGGCCGTCCCAGACAATGGCGCTGGTGGTGACCATGCGGACCCGGAGACGGGGCAAGGGCAGATAAGCGGTCCGGCTGATCGGCGAGCTGCCGGAGGTCAGACCCAGGATCTGCGGCACGAAGGGACCCGGATCATCATAACCGATGAACTCAGTGATCGTCGGGAGAATGGTCATCTGAATGGTCTCGTCATCAGACGAGACATAAGGAACCACGTCGAGAACCGGGCCGAACGGCTGAGACACAGTTCCAGGGATGATCAGGTTGATCGCAGCTTGGTTGACGTTGTTGCCAACGCCACCACCGCCGACTCCGCCGCCGCCGCCGCCACCACCTTGTCCACCGCCACCGCCACCCTGGTTGTTCAAACCAACGGCGATGGTGCGGACATCGGACACCTCCATGTGTGCCTGACGACCACTCAACGTCGTAACCTTCGGCGCTGAGAGCAGGTCCACGCCATCCCGCTGCTCAAGAGCACGGATGACGACCTTGAACTGAGGGTCCGTGAGGATACCCGTCAGGCTGAAAACTTCCGGAATTTTGCCGCTGTCGGCGGTCGTATTCCGCAGTCCCGAGGTGACCAACTGATCGTTGGCCCCAGGCGCAGCCAATCCGGCTGCACTGGTTCCCGGGAACACACCGCCAGGGAGAATTTGAGACCCATCAACCGGGGAGATGCTGCCCGGATTGGCCGCCGACGGCTGACCCGTATAGCTAGGTGCACTGCCACCGGAAAGACCGAGGCGACCACCGCCGATGAGGGTGTTGCCCAAGAGCCAATCAAAGCCGAGCGCCTTGCTATCGGTCTGATTGATCTCCGCGAAACGGGCTTCGATCTCCACCTGCGGAGGAGCCACGTTGAGGATCTGAATGGCCTGCTCAATGATGTCCAAGTCGGAGAGCGTGGCTCGGACAAACAGGATGCCGGTGCGGTCATTGAAGAACAAGGCCTTCTGGTCTTGCTCCCAGGGAGCAACGCCCGCGGGATAGACACTGCCCATGCCGGCGCCGCCCATGCCGCCGCCCATGCCACCCATGCCCATGCCGCCGCCCATGCCGCCCATGCCCATACCGCCACCACCCATGCCGCCCATGCCGCCCATACCACCGCCACCCATGCCGCCAGCGCCGCCGGCGCCGCCGGGCATCATGGTCATCGGGAAATTCAGACCGCAGGCCATGAAGAATTGACGGACCACAACCTGGATGTTGGCCGTGAGGTTGGTGCGAGTGACACCGGTGATTCCAGAACCACCCATACCACCACCACCGCCGCCAGCGCCACCACCGGCACCGCCGCCACCCATGCCGCCGCCCATGCCGCCGCCGCCGCTGACTTCAACGCGCGGAATAGTGAAGACGCCACCTTGACCTTGTTGGCCACCACCACCACCGCCGCCGCCGCCGCCGCCGCCTTGACCGCCACCGCCCTGTGAGGCGACGGCGGGGCTCATGCCCGTGACGCTCTCCAAACCTTCCATGAAGGTGTTGGGGTTGACGCGCCACCAACGGGAATGCAACTGGCTGGCCTCAGGGAGGCGCTGCCGGAACATGATGCCCCACTCTTCGACGGAGTACTTGAGGGGCTTCTCGGACACCTGGACGATGATTTCCAGGACGTCCGCCAGACGCAGATCCCGCAAGGCGGGGTTGATGCGCACCGGAACATTGTTGAGGTCGAGGGGTTCAGCCGCCTGCTGGGCCTGCTGGGGAGCCCCGGTCACCGGATCCACACCGCCGACGCCGGGCGTCGAGAGAGGCAAATCGGCTTGGGAGTTGACGACGAAAGAGATGCCCTTCTTTTCCGGATCGCGGAGACGGGTTTGCTCGTCGAGGTACTTGACGACTTCACCGAGGGGAAGACCGTCGAATTTGATCTCGTTGATGCGGATCGTGTCCAGTTTGTGGTAAATGGCCTGACGACCAGATCCCGTGTAAACCCGATTGGTTTTGGCAAACGGATTGGCGATCGGCAGCTTGGACTTGGGCTGTTCCCAGTACTGCTCCACTTCCAAAAGCTTATCCTTGTCGGTCAGAAGCTTCTCGCGATGAGCGCGGGTGTACTTCGATTCACGGATGATGTTCAGGTACTGATAAGCGGGGCCATTGTCCGGATCGAGCTTGATGGCTTCCTGCAGTTTGGTCTCAGCGCGGTCAAAGTGGCCCATTTCAAAGGCCAGCTTTCCGTCTTGAACGGCAATGGCAGCTGCCAGCTTGTTGGTCTTGTCGGGAGCGATGTAGCTGAGCGCCTCTTCGGAAGGAACCCGACCGACGAGGTTGGCCAAGCGCTGATCGTTCTCGCGCTTGAAGTTCTTCGCCTTGACGTGGTTGGGGTCGACCTTGAGCAGACGCTTCACCTGAAGGTCAGCCTCTTTGTAGTCACCGGCCTTGGCTGCCGCATAGGCCAATGCCAAGCGGCTGGAGGTGAAGCCCTCGATGGTGACGTTGCGTTCCTTTTCGACGCTCGAACCCAATTCCTCGGTCAGATTCCAAGCATCCTCGTAGGCTTTGGCGGCCGAAGTCATATCGCCTTGCTTGGCAGCAGTCGCGGCGGCCTCCAGCGTCTTGCGCAAGACGATGGCTTTTTCTTCGCGCCGTACGGCGATCTCACCGGCTTCCTGCGCCACAGCGCGGGTGGAGACGGAATCGAACGCGGCAATGAGTGCGACGAGACTCAGGATCTTCGAGACTTTCGTCATGGGGTTCTTCACGGGTTGGACTAAAATGGACATGCAACGAGCCGATTATGGGAATTACCTCGCCACGGTGGTACGCACGGAATTGGGCGCGGACACTACTAGTTCGTCTTTCTCGATGGCAACAATCTTGTAGACCGAGCCGGAGAGAGTGATGGATTCACCGACACGTTTTTGTGGGAAATCGCGCCGATCAGCCTCGTAACGAAGGTCGGCGGAGTATCCCTGAGTGCGTCGGAAATTCTTGCCTTTGGCCACGTTGAAGGTCTCCCGAGTGGCCATGAGTTCGCAGACAAAATTGGTGGGAGACTCCTTCGGGCCCTGAACCTCAACCAGGCGAAACAGCTGGTCTTTGTTCTCCGACCCCACGGCCACGGATTCCACCATGGCTCGGCGACCGTTGAGCGTTTTCTCATAGTCGCGACGAACGGAGAACTGGTAACGCGGCGAGTCCGGGGTTCCAGCAATCTGTTCGAAGGCGATTTCCAAGACCAAATCATGGGCTACGACGTAGGCCAATCCGGAGGCGCCGGTATTGGGACGTGGCTTCGAAGGCTCCAGACGTCCACTGGCCGCGCGAGTCCAAGTAATGGGATTGAACGTGTAGTGGTCCTGACCTGCCAACACCGTTTGGCTGCGCTGCGAGACCCGTTTGAGTGCGGTCTGCGTCAGGTTGGTCTCGAGGTTCTCGGGGACCAGAGGTTTCTGCTTGGCTCCTGCCAGCTGCTGCAGGGCGTTCTCCAGATCGGTTCGGACCTGGGACACGGAGAAAACCAGTGAGATCGCCAGACCAGCAACGGCCAAAAGGACGACTCCCAGGACCAGCTTCTCGTATTGTTTCTTAATGAATTCCATGGGTTCCGGGAATTGCGGCCTAACGGCGGGTCGCCTTCGGAGCCTGAGTGACTGTCGGGGGGGGCGCGAGACGCACCACCTCGAAGCCTAGGGTGACCTTGATGGGTTTCTGCTCGAGAACAATATCACCGACCTTGCCTGCAGGCGTCGGTGCGGTCGGAGTGGCTTGGGTCGGAGGCATGGTGCCCATTCCGGGACGCAAACCATAGCGGCTCATCATCGCCATCATGCCGGCAGCCGGGTTCACTGGAGCGGCCTCGGCCGTTTCAGAACCGTCGCTGGAAGAGCGATCCACGTTGAGAGTCTTGAGGACGTAGGCGTTGGAAGCTCCCACGAAGCGGGTCAAGACCTCGCTGAGCTCGGAGCTGAAGCACTGGAAATGCACTTCATAGGGGTAGATGCCGGCACCGATCACCGTGTTGGTGCTGACCTTTTTGGAGAGAATGTCACCGGAACCGGCCAACTCGTTGGTGCCGATTGCCGAACGCTTGATGTGAAGCAGCGAGTGAATTTTGGAGGCGAAGAGGATTTCCGAAAATTCACGGATGTCGGTCAAGGCCAATACCAACGGCTGGAGGGTGCTCGGAGGCAGGCGAAGTTCTCGGCGTTGAGCGTTGAACGTGAAATTGTACTTGGAGCCGGAACCAGAAGTGGAATCGGCGCCGGAAGGCAACTTGACGCCTTTTCGTTCGGCGGAGCGCTCCAAATCGCCAATGGTTCGGGTCAGCAGAGCCTTGAACGTTGCATCATCCAAGGTTCCCAATGCGGGATACTGGGAGAACGTCGCCAGAGCCTCGGACTTCAGCTCATTGAAGCGGACTTGTTCGGCCTTGGCCAATTCGATGTTCTTGGCATTCGGGTAGGGCTCCCGTTTGACCAGCGTGTCGTATTCGTTCTTCTTGGCTTCGAGCTCTCCGGTGGCCGCTTCAGCCTCCGACTGCGCCGAGAACAGGTAGACGACCCCGCCTATGAGCAGGGCCACCGCCACAGCCAAGCTGATGACGAATGCTAGGTTGCGCTTGATCCAAGACATATCAGAGCTTGATGGGACGCTTGAGCTTGAGCTTCAGGGGGAAGGTGAAGGTCGCAGTGGTGTCATCGACCTGCTCAAGGTTGCCGGAGAGTTGAGTCTCCGACGCATCGAATAGAGGGTTTGCCTTGGCCATCTTCTCCAGATCGTAGGCGATCTGACCATTGGCCTCCTGCTTCACTTTCTGGAGATTCACGGCCCGGATGCTCAAGTTCAACACGGCGACCTCATTGGTCGAGGTGGACGACTTGGCCTTGGCAGCGCCACCGGCGGCCGAACCGCCTTCGGCCGAAGCGCCCCCCTCACCACCCTCAGCGCCGCCGGCGGCTGTTTTGGGCAGGAGTCCGTAACGAGCCATCAACTCCCGGCTCATGGTAATGACCTTGGGGCCTTCTTCTTCAGCCGCGGCCACCTCGGGCTTCGGGGGCTCGGTCGAGTAGAAGGTGTCGACCCAAATACCCACAGGAACACCCAATTTTTGGGATGATTCCGCCTCGGTCGCCTTCAGGATGCTGCGGACTTCCGTGAGGATGTCGGGCCAATAGGCGCGTTCGGAAAGCCAAGCTCCGAGTTGATCGGTTTGCTTGTGAACCTCGGCGAGCTTCAGCTCTTCGCTCTTGAGCGAAGTTTCGATTCGAGCCAAAGGCTCGACCTTCTCGGAAATGGTAGCCAAACCCTCGCGACGAACCGTGGCCACCTTGCTGTAGAAGAGCCCAGCGGCCCACACACCGGCGGCAGCCACGAAGGCGGCGGCCACGAGGAATGGCTTCTTGGAATTGAAATCCTGCCGAGCCTTGGAGCTCTTGGGCAGAAGGTTCAGCTCGACGGGGCAGTCGGCGATGTTGCGCAGACCCAGACCCACCACTTCACCGAAGAAGGAAGCGGATTTCTCCAACTCTTCGACGTTGACCGAGGGATCGATCTGAATGTTGCGGAACGGACTGAAATATTCGACAGGCAGGTTGAGCTTTTCTTGGAAAAACTCGGCGGAATAGGCCATGACCGAGCCACCACCGCACAAATAAACCCGCTGCGGAGCAGATCCGCCCTGTTGGGTCCGGTAAAACTGCACCGTCTGGTTGACCTGCATGTGCAGGCGGGTGAGGACGTTGCGGGCGACCTTGGAGACGGCAGCCACCTTCGCATCATCCGGTTCTTCGTAAGCACCACCCAAACTGACAAAACCTTGGGAAATCTTGAATTTCTCGGCCTCGGCGAAGGGCATCTTGGACTCGGCCGAATACTCTTGGGTGATGGTATTGGCACCGACCGGGACCGTACGGACGTAGAACTTGTTCTTCTCGAAGAGCAGGACGTTGCTGGTCTTGGCTCCGATATCGATCAAGAGGCTGCAACCCTCGACATCTCCGTAGTTGTAACGGAAGGCGTTGGCCAATGCGGCCATCGAGGCATCCACGACCTCCATCTTCAGGCCGACCGATTCGCCCACGGCGAAGAGCTTTTCAACCACCTCGGCCTTGATGGCCACCAGAAGGACCTCGCGGGCCCCGTCGGCGGCGGTCCCCAAGACCTGATGATCCCAGGCGCTTTCAGTCAGCGGGAAGGGAACGTTCTGCTGGGCCTCGTACTGGATGATCTGAGAGATCTTCGAGGCATCAACCGGAGGCAGTTTGACAAATTTGGAGAAGACCTGATAGCCCGGGGCCGAGATGTTGGCCTGACGGGAAACAAATCCACCCTCAGCCAAGAGCTCACCCAAGGCGCGCTTGAGCACTCCGTCGCGGGCTGCATCTTGGGAGCCGGGGAGCCCGAGGGCGCGGACGCCAAAGCGGAGGAGCTTCAAACCGCCGCCATCGGCGGGTTCGAACTCGGCGATCTTCAGGGTGCCAGCCCCGAAGTCGATCCCCAGAAACGTTTTGGCTTTTAGCATTTGGCTGTGAGCGCGTTCCGCGTGGAAATTCCAATCCTTTAAGGACCAGAAAACGCTCGAGCGAGGCATGCCTAGCGGCGAGCGATCACGGATGTAGCGGTCTAGCTAAAGAAAGCCGGGAGAAGGGTCAAACACAAAAGACGGTGGCCCGGCGAAACTTGTTCACATCTGTTCACCAAACGGGACCGGATCTACAGCGGTGATACGCGTCCGGAAGCGGAAAAGCGGTGGCCAGCAACCACTCAGAAGTCGGCCCCTGAAATTCAGTTCCGTTGCTCCTGGAGACGGTCCATCGGGAATTCCCCCAGATCGGTCACCACCCAAGTGGCTCCGGCCTTGCGGAGTTCATCCGGCGAGCC
>CANHYD010000106.1 GCA_947464705.1 Verrucomicrobiota bacterium
ACCTTGCTCAACCGGTTAGTTCGCAAGGAGGCCTTGAGCTACGAATCCATCGGGCGCATTTATCACTACAGCGCCAAGGTGTCCGAGGCAGAGTGCGTTTCGGCAGCGACTCGATCCTTTATGGACCGTGTTTTTGCCGGATCCCTCACTGGCTTGATGGCTCATTACGTGGAGAGTCGAAAGCTCTCCAAGGCTCAGATAGGGGAGTTGCGTCGGATACTGGAATCAGAAACCTCCAAGTAGGCGAAGTCGGGCAAGCAACTTGCTAGGCGGGTCAGACACGTTCTGACATGAGCCCGGAAGTCATTCGCAGTCTGGGGTGGGATTTGATCTGCGGTTCCGCCAATGCGGCGGTGCTGGGAATCTTCGTGATTGGCGTGCGGCGGTTGCTTCGACGGCATTTGTCTCCGAATTGGCGGTTGATCTTGGGGGGGCTGGTCCTGGCGCGTTTGGTGTGGCCCTGGGAAATCCCCTCCCCGGTCAGCCTCTTCAATGTCACCGCTCCGCTGCTGCCGCCGATCAGTGCTGGGTCTTTCCCCATCGACGGGTGGATGGGGTGTTTGGCGGCATGGGCGGCCGGCGTGGGGATCCGATGTGCTGGGCTGATGGCCGATTGGAAGCGCCTGCAACAGAGGATAGCTCGATCGCAGCCAGCGCCATCCATTGTAGTGAACCTTTGGAACGAGGCCTGCCGGGGAGAGGCGGAGTTCTTGCGGCGGGTCTCCATCCGCCAATCCCGGGATGTGGGTGGGGTGTGTCTGGCGGGATTGATCCAACCGTGCCTGCTGGTGCCTCACGATCTGGGCGAGCAGTTTTCTCAGAAGGAGATTCGTCTGATTTTCCTCCATGAGATCGCGCATCTCCGGCGGCGCGACCTCTGGCTCAATGTGCTTCTAGAGACCGTGCGAACCGTGCACTGGTTCAACCCGGTGGTGGGATGGGTTCTTCGGCGATGGCGTGAAGATCGCGAAGAGGCGTGTGATGTTCACGCATTGTCGGCGGACCGGGGTGTCAGCAAGGTGTTGTACGGTCGGGTCCTTCTGAAGTGCCTGGAGAGCGCGGCGGACTTGAAGGCGGATCGAGTCGGCGTGGCGTGGCAGGGAGACCCCTCGGCAGCTCCGCCCTCCCTGGTTCATCGCATCCAAGCCATCGCTCGGTTCCGGACCGGGCGGCGGACCTGGGTGGTCGGAGCTTGCACGCTGATGGCGGTAGCTCTGTTGGGATTGACCGATCAAGAACCGCTGCCACCGCGTCGTGTTTGGTTGCTGAAGACCGAGTCCATCCTCGGACTGCTGTCCCCGCTGTCCGGGTTGCCAACGGTCTGAGGCGTGAAGGACTCACGCACTCACACTGACGTGCCCTATTCTTTGGAGGGTGCCAGGGGAGGGCGGTTTTCCGGGGACTGCCTCAGCGAGGCTTCGAGGGTTCTGATCTCTGGGAGTGTCCGGCTCTCCACGCCCCCGCCCAGTCGGGCCAGGCGTTCACCGCTGGGCCGGACCATTCGCTCGTAGCTGCCCACGGCGTCATCGTAAGCCTTGGTAGCCTTGCCCAATCCATCCCGGATCCGCTCGAAATGCTCCACGAAGCAGTTGACCCGCTCGTAGAGCGTCTGCGCAGCCTCGGCGATCTGCTGGGCGTTCTGGGACTGCTCGTGCACCTGCCAGCTCACCGCCACGCTCCGCAGCAGGGCGATGAGTGAAGCGGGCGTGGCCAAGAGGATGTGGCGTTCAGCCGCCCAGACAATGAGGTCTCGATCGCCTTCAAGTGCGGCGCTGAAGAGGGATTCGGCCGGGACGAAGAGCACCACATGATCCAGCGCGTTGTTGAATTGGGCCGGGTAATCGCGCTCGGCCAGCGCCTTGATGGTGGATTTCATCTTGGCGGCGTGCTCAGCCAGTGCGGCGCTGCGTCGACCCTCCTCCTCCGAATCCACGGCGGCGAGAAACTTCAGATCCGGCACCTTGGAATCCACGATGATCACCCGCTCGCCCGGGAGTCGGACAATGAGGTCGGGTTTGGAATCCCCCTCGCGGACCTGTTCCACGAAATCACAGTGAGCACTCATGCCCGAGGCCTCCACGACGCGGCGCAGGGTTTCTTCACCCCAACGCCCGCGGGCTTGATTGGAGGAGAGCACCGCGCGGAGACGATGGGTCTCGCTGGAAAGGGTCTGACTGTGGGTGGAAAGCTGTTCGACCTGACGTCGGACTTCTCCGAGGGCGGTCGATTGGAGTGACTCGCTTTGTTGCAAACGGGTCTGGTAGGCCTTGAGCTGATCTTCCAGCGGTTTGACCAGTGATTCGATGCGCTGCTCACGCAAGGACAGGTCCCCCTTGGCCGATTCCTGGAAGCGGGTGAACGTCTCGTTGGCCAGCCGCAGGAATTGGGGTCCGTTCTGTTGGAGAGCCTCCGCGCTCAGGCCGGCGAAGCTTTCCTTGAGATCGGTCAGGGCTTTCTCCTGCGAGGTGCGCAGTTCCGTTACCCATTGCGCATGAGTCTCCCTCAGGCTGCGCTCGGATTCTTCATGGACCCGCTGTTGCTCGCTGAGGCTGGTTCGGGCAGCAGCGCTCTCGGCCGTGGCCGTGGCTAGGCGACTCTGGATCTGGGCCAATTCACGGCGCAGCGAGCTGACCTCGGTGTCCTTTTGACGATGCGCTTCGGTGGCTTGGGAGGCCTCCCGGTGCGCGCCATCCCGAGCAGCCTCCGCAGCGGCGGCTGCAGCCTGGGCGTTGGCCGATCGGGTTTGCCACTCGTGGACCTCATTTTCTCGCCGGAGGGCCTGCTGGCGCAGCTCGTCTTCCAAGGCCGAAGAGGCCGTCGCGGGTTCTCGACGCAGACCCCTGAGGATCCAGCCGATCGCCAGGCCCAGCAGCAGTCCAACGATCAGGGTCACCATGCGCTCGACCATATTCACCCTGCCAGTGACCCAAAACCCAAGGGCCAAACACAACGTCTTTTTGGAAGCTTGTGCGGCCTCTTTCGGAAGTGGGTCGTGAACGGGTGCCCCGCGCGACGTGGTGGCTCGGTTCTGGAAAACCGGGGCGAGGGCAACCCTGCAAGGTCTGGGGATTCGGCTGGGAGTCTTTTGGACCTAGCATCAGCAATGGCCTGAGTTCGGCAGCAGGCTTGTGCCGATGGCGCCCCTCGGAACCCATGAGCAAGCTATTGAAAGCCGGTAGAGATTCTCCAATGACGGTGACGTCTCCCGGTCTGCCAAATCATGAAACACCACAACCCCTCTTTGTTGCCCCCGACCGCGAGTGTGCCCTCACGCCCCGAGGGTGATTTGAAGCCGGTTCCCATTCGATTCGAATTCCGGGATCCCACCGCACTTTCCGTGGCGGTGGCCGGTACGTTCAATGATTGGGATCCGAAGAAACATGTTCTCAACAAAAATGGCGACGGGGTTTGGGCTCGCGAGGCCAAGCTGAATCCTGGGCAACACGAGTATTGCATGGTTGTGGACGGTCATTGGATGCCTGACCCGGTCGCACGGGAGTCCCGTCCCAATCCCTTTGGAGGACGTAATTCGGTGCTGATCGTGACGGCGCCCCACAATGGGACCCCCTCTTCTAGCTCATCCGTCAAAAAATGAACCTCTGGAGTTTCAACCCTCCGGACGAACGAAAGAAACACTACCATGGATAGAAACACACAGGACATTGGACAGGACCTCGGTCGATTGGCTGAGGACGCTCGGGCACTCATCTCAGCCACCGCGGACATTGCGGGTGATCGGGTGGGCGAAGCCCGCAAACGCCTCGAGCAAGCCCTAGAAAACGGCGGGGAAATTTATCACCGGGCCCGGGATCGAGCGATCGCAGGAGCCAAGGTTACAGATGCAGCCATTCACCAGCATCCTTATCAGGCCATGATGGTGGGCGTCGGCGTCGGTGCGCTCTTGGGTTATCTGATCGCCCGCAAGTCCGACCGCAATGGCGGGTGAACCCTTATGGAGCCACTCAACGAAACGAGTTCCGATTGGGGGCCGATCTTGAAGCGGTTTTCTCGGCGACTGCTCGCCTTGGGTGAAAATCGCTTGGAACTCCTCACGGTCGAGGTTCAAGAGGGGCGTGACCGACTGATCCAAGACTTCCTTCTGGCTCTGGCGGTCGCCGGGTTTGGGATGATCGCGGTGTTGGCGGGTTCTGCGGCCCTTTTGGTCCTGTTCTGGACTTCCTATGCGTTGGTGGTGCTTCTGGGACTGATGACGGTCTATGGAGCGGTTGGGGTGGGTCTGTTCCTTCACCTCAACCGCCGGCTCAGAGCCTGGCAGGCTCTTTCCGCTTCTTTGGACCAACTCCGCAAAGATCGGCACTGCTTGGATCAGCTCATTCCATGAACACTTTGGAGACACGCAAGCGACTACTGATGGCTGAGAGCGATCTTCTTCGCATCCAGTTGTCGGAGGACATCGAGTCCCTCAGGTCTGCGTGGGATCGATCCGGATCCCGTGCCCGTATCTGGAGTGGATTGATTGGTTCGATCCCCATGCTGATGGCGGGGATGAACTCTCTGTGCCCCAAACCGACGGCCGACGGGGGCAGGCGACGCTCTTGGGGAGCCATGCTCCTTCAAGGGGCAAGCCTTCTGTCCACCGTGTGGCTGAGTTGGAAACGCGCCCGAAGCGGATCTTCACGATGAGTCCGACGAGGACCGTCCCAGTGGATTGCGAACCCTTTTCAGACCCGAACACCCCATCTACCCCAACAACAACCCATGAGAACCGAACCACTGTACAACAAACCTCGTCCTCCTCACTCCATCGAGAAACCACCTGAGCCGAAGCCGAAGCCCAAAGCGACAACCCGGCCCAAGGTTGGATCTCGGGATCTCCGCGAAGATCGGGGGACTCGGCAGATTAAGAACACGCCCCGTGCACCGGGAACCCAGCCGCATCCCTGAACCGATGGGCTGTATATCCATCGCCCACACCAGGTTGGGCCTCATCGGGGAAGCGTGGATGGCACCCACTCTGATTCGAGTAACGTTTTGAATTGGGGGAGCATATGAGCTTGGCGTTGGATCAAAAATGGAGTTAGGGTCTTGTTACAGCATTTACCATCCGTTCATGAAATTTGATTCGTGCTCTTTGCGTGCCTCGAGCCGTCGGCCGAGCGACTCCGGCTTTACCTTGATCGAGTTGCTGGTGGTTATTGCCATCATCGCGATTTTGGCAGGCATGCTCTTGCCAGCCTTGGCCAAGGCGAAATCCAAAGCCACGGGAGCCGCCTGCGCCAGCAACCAGAAGCAGTTGATTCTGGCGTGGCAGATGTACTCGATGGACAACAACGACTCTTTGGCTCCGACCGACGGTTGGAGAAACAAAGCCGGTGCTGTGGTGGCGCTCACGGGCGGTGGGTATTGGCAGGGCCCTGTCCCGGACATCGCCAATGGCATCACCTTGGAAGAAGCCCTGAGGCGGGTTCAACGGGGCATGACCAACTCTCCGATGTGGGAGTACTGCACGGCCTTTGGCGCCTATCATTGTCCGGGAGATTTGCGTTCCAAACGGCGTCCCGGGGCCGGGTGGGCCTACGACAGTTACTCCAAGGCCAACGGCATGAATGGCATCCTTGGATGGGAAGCCTCTCAACCCCCTTACCTCAAGGCCTCCGAGGTCAATGCCCCGTCGCAGTCCTTTGTCTTCATCGAGGAATCCGATCCGCGCAATTCCAACCTGGGTACCTGGGTTCTGAGCACCGATTCTCGGGGATGGATCGATCCCTTCGCCATTTTCCACGGCAACTTCAGCACCTTCTCCTTCCAGGACGGCCACTACGAGGGGCACCGATGGATCGAAGCCCGAACCATCAAGGCCGCCAAGGATTCCGCCGTGGGCATTTCGAGCTTCAACTGGGCCGGTGGTGGCGCTAACAACCCCGACTTCCGTTGGGTCTGGAGCAACTATCGCCACCGCAATTGGCGGGAGCTCTGATTTTCCGCACAGTCTGCACGGTATGCTTTTCGGGTGGCCTAGGGCATCCGGCATGGATCAGGGAACTCACGAGGGTTCCCTGATTTGCTTTGTGCCCCCGTCAAGGCCCACTCTTCGACGGGCTTATGAAAGGCTCCGAAGGTCGGAGCCTTTTGTTCGGGTTCAAAGCCCTGGGGTCTGAGGGATCCGGATCCACGGATCGGGTGCCTTCACCTGAATGTTTTGCCAGTGGGGCATTTCCATCATGAGTGACTTTGATTTCCGCTTTGGAGGGATCGCCCGTCTGTATGGCACGGCGGCGTTGACCCGTTTTCGCGCCGCCCACGTGATGGTGGTGGGTATCGGGGGCGTGGGGTCATGGGTGGTGGAGGCACTGGCCCGTTCCGGGGTGGGGCGGTTGAGTCTGGTGGATTTGGACGACGTCTGCGTCAGCAACATCAACCGCCAACTGCACGCCCTGGATTCCACCGTGGGCCAGTCCAAGGTTCAGGTCATGGCCGAACGCGTTCGATCTATCTCCCCAGAGACTCGGGTGGAGCTCCGGGTGGAATTCTTCACGGCCGAGACGGGGCAGCGGTTGCTGGGACTGGCCGAGGGGACAGGCTCCGGTGAGCGCCCCGACTTTGTGGTGGATGCGATCGACGCCATGGCCAACAAGGTTCGTCTCATCGCTTGGTGTCATGGGGCGGGGATTCCCCTGGTGGTGTGTGGCGGGGCCGGCGGACGGCGCGATCCGACGGCCGTCCGTGTGGCCGACCTGGCTACCGTGACGCACGACCGATTGCTGAGCGAGGTGCGCAAGCGTCTCCGACGCGAGCACGGGTTCTCCAGGACCGCCAAAAAGCTTCGGGTCGAATGTATTCACTCAGCGGAGGCTCCGGTGTTTCCGGACCGGGATG
This sequence comes from Verrucomicrobiota bacterium, assembly GCA_947464705.1. Taxonomy (GTDB): domain Bacteria; phylum Verrucomicrobiota; class Verrucomicrobiia; order Limisphaerales; family UBA9464; genus SXXZ01. The sequence goes on from CANHYD010000106.1 coordinate 6,838, forward strand.
GGAATGTCTGCGCTGTGCGAGCTTCAGACGACGAAACCCCTCTGCGCCTCAACTGCGAATCGGGCTTCGGATCAGCCACCCAGGTGACCGGGACCTTCGGCTTCGCCGCCGCCGCCCGAGTCCTGGCTCGTCTGGCCGTTGCGGTTCCAAGCGCGCCCTCCGAGAAGCCCGACCGTGAGACGCTGGGGGCATCGGTCGGATAGCGTTCTGAAAACAGGACAACGGGTTCCACAGCGCCTCATGAAGACGCACCCTTCGCCGCCGTGGTCGTGTCTCCCTTCCGGCTTCGGTTCTAGGCCCCCCTCGAATCGAGATCGGGCGTGGTTGCATTCCCACGATCCGGGGAAACCAACTCTGAGTGATCGGCGTCTCAGGAATTGATTCGCACTGATTTGAAGCTTCTGATGCGTCCTATGCCTTCGTGGTCCCGAAGCCTCAGTCCCATCCTGATAGCCCTCTTGCTTCAGTGCGCCTCGGTCATCCGGGCCCGCGCCGAGAACCGGGTCGACTACCGCTACGAAGATTACATTGAGGACAACGACCGGATCCACATCCGGACCCATGCTGTCTACGCCGAGCAGGCTTTGAATACCCAGGCGGTAGTGAAGGGAAACTTTGTCTATGACGGCATCTCGGGTGCGACCCCGACTGGAGCGGCCGCTCCCGCTGGCAGCGATCGGTTGCCGACCCAGACCTTCCAGGATATCCGCCGGGCTGGATCGGTGGAGCTCGATTGGACCGCAGGCCGGTTCATCTCGCGGCCCCAGATTTCATACAGCGAAGAAAGTGATTACCGATCGGTGGGGCT
>CANHYD010000107.1 GCA_947464705.1 Verrucomicrobiota bacterium
GCATTGGGCAATCCCGGAGTGGGAACCTCCATCGAGTACAACGGCGCGGGTGCCCCGTCCGGGAACCGGCCTAAGGAAACATCGTTGGTCTGGGCGCCGAAGGTAATCCCATCCACCAGGACACCCCGAGGGTCGAACAAACCGACCTGTTCCCCCTCCCGAGCCAGCGAGAAGTTGACGTGGAGATCGGCGGTGCCGGGTTGGTTCTGCCCGGTTTCATTGTCCGCCCAGATGCGAATGAATCCGCCGGCCGGAATCGGATACCCTGATGGAATCCGGAACATCGACCCAACGGAATTGGTCAGACGGTCGGTCAGATAAAAACCACTGAGATCCACCGTGTTGGTCCCACCATTGTGAAGCTCGAACCAATCCTCGTAGTCCCCGTCCGCTGGATCGATCACGGCGGCTCGATTCTGAGCCATGACCTCATTGATTGTGACCTGGAAATCCGGGAACGACGCATCATTGGTGGCTCCGGGTGTGGGATAGAACAAGCTCCGGACACTCCGGGCCAAACCGTCCGGAATTAGGCCGAGAGGCCGGTCTGCTGGCAGCGAGCGCCAAGACATGTGATCCAGAACCGTGGCACCCGCGACTCCACCATCGTCTCGCATCAAGGCCACAACCCCATTGGTGGGCGACAGGCGGAACGAAGTGTGCGGAATCCCGGAGACCGACTCGCCCGGTTCCCCATCGGCCCAGATGGTGAGAAACCCTCCCGCCGGAACCACCGATCCAAACGGAAAGGCCCAGGCCAATCGATTCGTCCAGTTGTCGGTGAGATAGTAGCCGCCCAAGTCTAGGTCGTTGCCTCCCGTGTTAAAGACCTCCAGGTACGGATCCCGATCACCGGCATTGTCCTTGGGACCGGAACTATTGGCAGGAAGCACCTCATTGATCCAAATCGGCGGAAACGACAACAAGGCACCCACACCCGCGTTGGCACGACCCGGCGTCACCCGATTCACGGAATTCGTCTCGGTGGCCATCCAATTGGCGACCCTCCAAGAAGATTGGGAGGCATCGATGCGTTGCAGCGAAGCGCCTCGACCGTCGGCCGCCAACGGCCAAGGCAGCGCATTGTCATAGCGCACTTCGCTGATGACTATTTCGTTGGTTCCGGAGCCTCGGATCAGCGAAAGGCGTTCTCCGCCATTGTCGAGCGACCCTGCAAACTCATCGAAAACTCGAACCGCCGCCCCATAGGCCAAGACAAAGGCGGCTCGATCCCGAACCAAGACCCAGTAATTGCCGGGAGGAATCACCGAACCCTCTGGGAAGGTGTAGTCGATCCCGTTCAATCGACACCCGGAGAGATCGAAGGAGGTGGAGATCGACCGGTTGAACAACTCCACGAAGGAAGCCCCTGGCTCCAACGGGTTGTAGTGGATCTCATGAATACCCACGTAGTCGGCGACTTGTTGGAGAACACCATTGTAGCGGACCGTCACCGAATCAGTGAGTCCTGCCAACGGCTGCCCGTCGGCCCGCACGGCCACCAGATTCAGAACGTTGGTGCGCCCCACGAGCGGGACCCGGATCCGGAAGTTCTGAAGGCCTGTCCACTCCAGCGGCATCGGAACTCCATTCACCTCGATGGCGGCTGCGGCAAAGGGCGCGGTCCCGTCGATAGAGGCCACCGGCGTCGCGGAAACGAAATCGTTTCCGCCGTTGCTGGTGATGGCGAAGGACTTGGCATCCGTGGCCTGGATCTGGCTGGCGACGTAGGTTCGCCGACCGTTGAGGTAACTCGCGATGACCGACGGCGAGGAGGCGCCGGTGATCTGATTGAAGGTGAGCGCCGCTGTCCGTGCATTGAACTGAGGCTGGTATTGTTCAACGGACAAAGGCCCCGTCACGCTGCCCTGATAAGCGCGCCACGCCATGCGCTGGAAGACAGGCGTGTCGAACATCACATTGACCGCCGCATCATTGCCGCCAAAGAGCCGGCGATTGGTGGGATCCCCCACCCCCAACACCCAGTCCATGTCCCAGGGGAGGATTCTCCAGCGCCCGCCCGGTTGAAAATAGACGTACTTGTTCTGCGAGTTGCCCGTGCCCCAGGTATCCCAATTGCCCAGGCAGCCATCGAGAGCGAAGGAGCGCATCCATTGATCGACATCGGCGACGTTCAGGAGATTGGGAACAAAATTACCGGTCCGATCATTGGCCGCTGTCACCAGGGCAAAGAAGTTGGTGAAATCATTGGCGGTGGTGCCGGACGGACGTCCCTGCCAGTTGAAGCGATAGCGCGACAAGTTGTATTGGCCATTGGGATTCCGGAAGATTGCCAAGTCGGCTCCCGTCGGCGCGAAACCACCGGAGTCGTCAAATTCGAAGGCAAAAGCCACCTTGCGAAGATCCCCCTCCCCGCCGTCCGGATACCACGATTCGGCATAGTCATTGGAGGGTTGCTCCAGATCTTCGGCAACCGAGCCAAACGGGCTGCCATTGCGGTAAAAACGGATGTAGGTCGCGTTGAGGTAGGGCAACTGCATCTTCCGAGCAATCCAGTTGGCGATCTGATTGCGCATTCGGGTGGCCTCTTCGCCACCGTTGCCCGTCAGGGCGATGACCCGGTCCCGGGTTCCCAAGAGGAGGTCATCGCCGGGAACCGTCATGGCATAGTCGGCCTGTCCGGTGAAGGGACTGCCCTTGCGTCGCATGCCAGCGTTGTAGATCACACGCAAGTTGCCATGCACCAGCGTGCAATCGCGATAGGTATTGTCCAGACCTCCGACCAAGGGTGAGTCCTGCCCATTGCTCAGCAAGTTGTTCTGGGAAGAAGTCAGCCAGGCGTGGACATGATTGAAGGAGCCTACGGGCACCGGATCTCCCCAGCGTATGTTGGCACCCGAGACCGGGGCCAAACCCGCATACACCGATCCGGTCGGAAATAGGGTCGACGCAGTCGCTGCGGCATTGTCGAAGGCTTCGATGACGAACTGGACCAACTCGCCGGTACCCCGTCCAACGAGGGTTCCCGACCAGATTCCGTCGCCCGCCACAGCGTCCCCACCGGTCCCGTCATCGCGCATCGCCGAGGAAGAGAAATTGCCGGTGTCCCCGGTGCGGAATCTCAGGCTGACTGAACTCAAACCCTCCGGATCGGAAACCCGAGCTGTGACCACCACCGACTGATTGGCCGCGGGAACCGCAGGCGTGTGACGGACCAGATCGATGGAGGGGCCGGCATTGGCCACCTTGCGACTGTTGGCCATGCCGGGCGTTCCGAGGTTTTTGGGTACCGGTAGCCGAGCGGTGAGTTCCAGACCGCCGCCGCGGGTTCGGAGCAGGACTTCCGGCCAGCCCGCCAACCAACGGGCACGAGTCCTGAGGGTCATGGTGGCCCCATTGTTCAGGTTTCCAGCCAGAGGGGCGCGAATGCAGTTGCGACCGGCATCCAAGTCACCGGGAGCAATCACGTGCAGCACCCGGCTACCTTGGAAAGCTCCCGTCGAATCGATGCGGGAACGCCGATGATGGCCGAGAAAACTCCATCCACTGGCAGCGGTACCAGCGCCCACCTCAAACCCTCCATTGGTGAGTATGGCCGTCCCGGAACCATTGAGCACCTCGACTTGATCGATGAGGCATTCTCCAGCCCCCAACATCCCGACGTGCAATCGGCTGGCGGTCTGTGTCGCGAAACGGAGGACATCGGTGACATTGAACTGTTGCCACTCGGATTTGTTGCTCTCGTCCGAGTCCGCCCAGCTGGAGGGCCGCATCGTGTCCGCCCGTGGGTCGATCAACTCCATCGATGAACCACCCCCTCCAGACCATTGACCCCAGCGACCGGCATCCCGATAGGCGACTTCGGAGACGACGATATGGATTGTGTCGCTAGTCACCTGTCCCAACGCATTGGTCGAGAGGATTTGATCCGGCTTGGACAATGCCAACCGTTCTCCCGAGTTGCGCAACGAGCCGGACCAGTTGCCGAAACTGTTGGCTTCCGTGAGATTCGGATAATTGGCCCGCAGTCGTTGCAAATTCCGCCCCACCACCACATGACCGCCCGCTGGAAGGGTGGCTCCGGACGGGAATGTGAAACTCACCCCCTCTTCGAGCCTCCAACCCGAGAGGTCCATCGATTGGCTAGACCGATTGTGGATCTCAACGAACTCCTCCGCATCGTCCTCGGTGATCGGATGGTACATGATCTCATTGAGCACCACCGGCTCCACCCGGCGCGCCGCATTAACAGCACCCAGTGTGATTGATTCGAGGCGACGCCAGTCGGTCGCCCCGTCTGGGCTCCGCCCCAGGGCGACCCCGTTTTCTTGGGCACCCAGGCCAATCACATCGAGGACGCGGGTGCCATTCGAGTTGACCAACCACAAAGTCTCGCCCGCGGCGCTCAACCGGAAACCCAAGGCTCGTTCATCGACCACCAGAAAACCGCCCGCGTTGAGCACCGTACCCACAGGGAATCGGAAACGATTGGTCTGTATGTCATCGGTCAATACACAGCCGGACAAATCCGCGGGTGCGGTGCTCCGATTGTACAATTCCACCGAGTCGAGTTGAGGCAGGTCGGTGTGGGCCAACACCTCGTTGAGCACCACGCTGGCCGCCGGATCGTTGGGCGGCAGTGGATCCATGGACCCGGGATTACCACCGCGAGTGGCACTGGGGCTCCAGGCGCGCGGGTCAGCCTCACCATAGCTCGGATTGGACAAAACTAGCGAATGACCGGAACCGTCGGCCGCCACGGGCCAGGGAGCCCGGGTTCCGATGTCCGACTGCAGCTTCAAGGCATTCATCTCATCGCGCAATTCGAGCAGGCCGGCTTCCTGATTGAAGCTGCCCGAGTACGGCCCCAGCACCCCGCTGATCCCATAACGCGCCGACAAGGCGGCCGGATCCTTCGCCACTACCACAAACTGACCCGCACCGAGACGGAACCCTTCCGGAAACTGGTAGCGAATAGTTCCCTCGATCTTCCATCGAGAAAGGTCCTCGAAGACATCCCCGGCATTATAGAGTTCGATAAATTCCAAAGGCGCCGGGCCCCAGGCGGCCGGCGGGTGGTACTGAATCTCGCTGAAGACAATTCGCGTCCGCCGACTCGATAGCCCCAGTCCCTCGCGCTGGGGCTGGAACGCGACCTCGGTGGCTTCCACCACAGAACCGTAGTCGCGAAAACGGCCGATAGTGACCGCGTTGGTGTCACGCCCTGAAACGGCAAGCCCCACCTGGACCGAATTCGGCATGGAGATCGAGGCTGTCCCCAGAGCGGTCCATTGGGTCCCGTCGAACGATCCAAAGCCCGTCAATGCGTTTCCCACGCGGCGCAATCGCAGCCAAGTCTGGGGGTGGTTCACCGGATACCCGCCCCGCGGGGCCGCCATCGCGGCCATCGCCCCGGTGGTCGCCCGTGAGCGGAAGAACGCACCGACCGTCGGTGAGCCGGCAAAGGCACCCGCGAAGGTGGCGTTGGCGTCCTGGCTGGAACGAACCACCAGACCCGCTGTGGTGTAGGGGTCAGTGACCGTCAGAGCCTCCACGCGCACCCGAAGATCGAAGTTGCCAGTCAGTGTTTGTGCGGCAAAACCGGCTGAATCGACCGAGCCGCTGATATCGCCACCGCGGGCCGAGATATCAAACCCGCCTCGGGCAACCCATTGAACCACCGTGGCTCGGGCGTCATTACCCCCGAGATTTACCGGCACCAGTTCGGTGGTGAAGAACTCCCGCTCCGTGTTGGCGGCCAACGGGTTGGCCCGAGCAGATTGGTCGCGGATGCCATTGATCGTGAGCCGATACCGGGTGGATTCCACCAGGCCTTGGACTTCCACAACGACGAGGGTGGGGTTGGCCCCCAATGCAGCCGAGCGCACGCTCACACCGCCATCCATCCGGAAGACATCGCTCATCGTCCCCGAGGGAATCGACACCGCCTCGCTGAACTCGATCACCACATTGGTCAGGCCCACGTTGTACACCCGGCGAACCTCCGGCGCTACGGTGTCTGGATTCACCGTCAAGGTCACGGAAACCGACTGCGTGGAACCCAGGGCATTGGTCAGGAAAGCTTGAAAGGACGCTCCATTATCCGCCCAACGCACCGGATCCAAGGTGTAGCTTGCCCCGCTCGCATTGGGGATTAGCGTCCCATTGCGCTTCCAGAAAACTTCGGCCCCACCCGGATTGTCATAACCCACGCTGAAGGTCGCCACACCGCGTTCATCGATCGTGACCGGAACGGGTTGGAGAGAGATCCGCGGAGCCTCTGGCTTGAGTCCCCAAGCCACGAAGTGGTCGAGGGGGATCGGTCCTTCGTCGACCCCATCGGGACGCACCCAACGCACCGCCAGATTATCACCGCCTCCCCCCTCTTTTTGGAGAGCTTCAATATAGTAGGGGGAACCGGCAACCAAGGTGATCGGGAGGCTTTGCTGCTCGGGAAAATTGTCCCAATTACGTGGAGGGGTCCAACCCGGGACACCGGCGATCCAACGGACTTTATCTGGACTGGCGTCGGTGCTGAGGAACAGTCCGGCGTAGTCGTCGGCCGCGATCCAGAAGGTGTACTTGCCGCTCAGGGGAGCCGTGAAGATGCCCCTCAACCGTTGCCCGTAATTCTCGGCCACATCGGTCGGGGCTTCGAAAAAATCCGTGAGGATATTGGTGGAAGTCGGCTTGTTGGGATAAGCGGGGCTGTTGGTCAGCGCATCGAGTGTCACACCCGGAATGTCACTGAACACTTCCCTCAAGAGCGTACCGCCGTGAACCGGCAGCAAGCCCAGGATCGCCATCAACACCCAGCGACCCAAGGTCGCACCCGTTTGAAACTTCCAGTTCATGATTTGATACCCTCACTGCACCATGCCCTCGTTTTCAGCCATGTGGCAAACGACGGTTGAACGGGGCTTGGGAAACGCCTAGCAGCTTCCATGCAAATTTAGCCACGCGGTCACTGAATCGTAACATTACGCAAATTTGGAGTCACTCACGGAACATCCAGCGCCTACGGACTCCCTCCCACTCAAGGACTCCCTGCCTTTCCGGCTGAGCCAGAACGATTCCGTTGAGAGACCCGGGATGGCGTGGCGGATTCTTTCGCAAGACGAGGCGAGAGCGAGGAGCAGGTCATGATGAGGCCCGCGCTTGAGACCCGGACCGAGCGAACAACAAGGCTCTCGCGGAAGAAGGCGCCGCCAGCACGGCCCATCCCATTGAATCGTTGGCTGAATCGTGGGCTGAGCATTTCCCGGTGAGCTCCGGGGGTAGGGTGATTTCTCCGAAAGCGCCGTGTCTGCGGTGCCGGACCGCTCGGAGATCGGTCCCTACCTGGGAGGTTCTTGGGTCCAATTCGGAGTCGTATCGCGGCCTTGGCCAGAACGACGCTCTTGCGAAAGAGGACGCCGTCAGCACGAGCGGTCTCATTGAATCGTTCAGTCTCTCCAGAAAAACGACTCATTCCCGACCCGGTAACGGACTGCCATCTCCGGGGTCTCGACGGGTTGACCACGGTGCAGGGATTCCACCCCGGCCAAGGTCATGCCCGAGGTCAGCAAGGTGCGCTCCAGCGGATA
>CANHYD010000108.1 GCA_947464705.1 Verrucomicrobiota bacterium
CCCGTTTTTGGGAGTCGAAGGGAACGATGCACCAGGCGACGAGATTGGTCTTGGCGAAGAGCCCATCGCTGGGCAACGCAGCCATGGCCACCCGAGGCAGCAGCAAACACAGGACGCCCAGACTCAATCGCAGCCACGGGGAGAATCGCATCCCCGAAAGTTACCGAAATCCGCACTGGAAAGTCACGCCCCGCCGACTCATGCCGCAAGGCCGCCTTGCGTCAGTTCGGCGCGGGTCATCTCGGAGATGAGTTGCTCGAACCCAATCTCTGGTTTCCAACCCAGCAACGCATGGGCCTGGGTGGCATCGCCCACCAAATTGGTCGGCTCGGCCGGCCGCAGGAAACGGGGATCTTGGCGCACATGCTGCCGCCAATCCAAACCCACTGCTGCGAACGCGATTTCGACAACATCCTGAACCGAGTGCAGCACTCCGCTGGCGAAGATGTAATCCCGCGAAACCTCCTGCTGGAGGCTCAGCCACATGCCACGGACATAGTCACGCGCATCGCCCCAATCGCGCCGAGCCGAGGTGTCGCCCAGCGACAACTCCCGTTGCCGCCCCTCGGAGATGGCGGCGGCCGCGCGGCAAATCTTCCGCGTCACGAAGTTCTCACCGCGCCGCGGCGACTCGTGGTTGTAGAGGATGCCGTTCACCGCGTAGAGGCCGTGCGCCTCGCGGTAGATGCGGACCATTTGTGTGGCGAACACCTTGGCCGCGCCGTACGGACTGCACGGTTGGAATGGCGTCTCCTCGTTTTGCGGAGCCACGGCCGGACGACCGAACATTTCGCTCGAACCGGCATGGAACAATCGAACGGGCTTGGGCAAATCCCTCACCATCTCCAGCAATCGCAACGTCCCCATGGCGGTCATCTCGCAGGTGGACTCCGGGATATCAAAACTCAGCCCTACATGGCTTTGACCGGCCAGATGGTACAGCTCATCGGGAGCCACCCGAAGGAGGACCCGCCGAAGGGTAGTGGGGTCGTCCAGATCCGCGTAGTGGAGGTGGAGTGACTGGCCATACACCGCCGCATCGACATAGAGATGACTCAGACGGGACCGCTCCAGAGAACTGGTTCGCCGCACAACGCCATGAACCTCGTATCCGCGGCGCAGAAGCCATTCGGTCAGATAGGAACCATCCTGACCCGTAATGCCGGTGATCAACGCTTTGGGACGCATGACTGGCAGAAAATCCTCAAAAACGTGACGGATCAGCAAGGCCGGACTTGCCACAACGCCCCAACGGAGCTTGTCCCCGTGTTCGGCACCGCCCCAATGGGGCGGCGCATACCAGCCCAGGGTGCAGCCCTGGGGCAGGATCGTTGGTGAATCGGATGCGTTCTGAAGGAACGCCGCATCGCGGGCATGTCGATGGATAATCCTGGTGACACACGGAGCCTGTCCCCATCTCCAACTCGTCACCCTTGCCCCCGGAAGCCGCGGGGTCCACGTTCACCGAATCGCACCCATGCTTCGCCTTCTCATTGTCGGGTTTCTGGCCAGCCTGATTTTGCGGGCCGCGCCGGCAGGACCTCCGCCGGTCCCCCGGGAATTCCGCGCCATGTGGATCGCCACCGTGGGCAACATCGATTGGCCCAGCAAACCCGGCCTACCAGTGACCCGGCAACAGGCCGAACTGCGCGCCCTGCTTGATACGGCCCAACGCTGGCATCTCAACGCCGTCATCCTACAGATCCGAACGAGCTGCGATGCCCTGTATGCCTCGCCTCTGGAACCGTGGAGCGAGTACCTATCAGGGCGCATGGGAGTGGCACCCTCACCCAGCTGGGACCCGCTCGCCTTCGCCGTCACAGAGGCCCATGCCCGCGGACTCGAACTCCATGCCTGGCTCAACCCATTCCGCGCCCGCTACAGCCAAGCCATTTCTCCGGTCGCCGCCCAACATGTGAGCCGCACACGGCCGGATCTGGTGGTCCAATACGGCAAATTCCTGTGGCTCGATCCAGGCCTCGCCGAGTCCCGTGACCAGACCCTCAAAGTGGTGACCGACGTCGTCCGCCGCTACGACATCGACGGCATTCACATCGACGATTACTTCTACCCCTACCCCGACAAAAACGACCTAGGAATACCGACCCCCTTCCCCGATGAACGCAGTTGGAGCACCTACCAGCGGTCCGGCGGAAAACTCAGTCGTCCCGACTGGCGGCGGGAAAACGTCAATACCCTGATACGCGCCATGAACAGCGCGGTGCACCGGGAGAAATCCTGGGTGAAGTTCGGCATCAGCCCCTTTGGCATTTGGAAGCCGGGATTTCCCGCGGGAATCAAGGGCTTGGACCAACACGAAGTGCTTTACGCCGACGCTCGCAAGTGGATCCGCGAGGGCATGGCTGACTACTTCGCCCCCCAACTCTATTGGACGGAGCGGCAGACCGAACAACGCTACAGCCGACTCTTGGCCTGGTGGGCCTCCGAAAATGTCAGCCGTCGCCACCTCTGGCCTGGCATCAACACGGCCGATATCGGCAAGAACCGCACGGCCTCCGAAATTGTGTGGCAAGCCGATCAGATCGGCCCCCAAACCCGTTCGTCGGGCGTGATCCACTGGAATGCCTCAGCCCTTCAAGAGAACCGAGACGGCGTCGGCACCCGACTGATCCAGGGGCCGTTCGCGCATCGCGCCCTGGTACCCGCCTCCCCATGGTTGGGTTCCCAACCACCCGAGACTCCCTCCATCGAGGTCGGATACGGCGGACGCGGCCCGATCACCGTCGACCTGAATGCCGGCAAAGGGCGACTGTCGGCTGTCGTCGTTCAGACTCACGGGGAGTGGGCTTGGAAGACCGAGATCTTTCCCGGAACCACCCGCCGCATCCCGGTGCCTCGGACCTACCGCGGGACACCACCGAAGGAAATCCGAGTCCTCACGGTCTCCAGCCCCGGCATTGAAAGTGTCCCGGCCGTCTGGCGACCCAAATGAACGGGTCAACCAAAATCCTCCCAACGGGATCAATCCGGCTCAGCGGGTCGAAAGAACGATGCGGAAACCCACGAAGTGAATGCCGTTGGAGGGCGACATCATGAAGCGGCTCGAAGCTCCGGCATACTGAAGGTCCTGATTCCATCCCCCGCCCTTGAAGACCTTGTACTTGTTGGTGCCGTTCGTGGCCGGACCCGTAGGATCTGTCAGCGGCCTGGCCGGATAGGGCTCAAACCAATCCGAACACCATTCCCACACATTGCCGTGCATGTCGTGCAAGCCCCAGGCATTGGGCTTCTTGGCACCAACCGGATGCGTGGTGGCCTCGCAGTTCTCCGCGGTCCAGGCATGCGCGTCTCCGCCTTCCAAAGTCGGCCCAAAATAGAACCGATGGGTCGATCCAGCTCGGCAGGCGTACTCCCACTCGGCCTCCGTGGGCAGGCGATACTCGAACCCTTCGGGCAAGCGGCCCTGATCCCGTTCCTGCGCGGTTACTTTCACGCAGTAATTGCTCGCAGCAACGAACGACACTTTCTCGACGGGATGGTTGCTCAAGCCCGTGAAATGGCTCGGGTTGAGGCCCATCACCGTCTGAAATTCACCCTGGGTGACCTCGTGTTTCCCGATCCAAAAATCCCGACTCAGAGTCACCGGGAACTGGATACGCTGGAAGGTGCCGGCTCGGATCAGGACCATGTTGGTCCGTGGAATCGGTGACCGCAATGCCTGCGATGGCGACGACACGGATGACTCCTTGCCGCAGCCGAACATCAAACCCAGCACTGGGATGAGGCCGACAAGATTCCAAGATTTCACGAGATACTTCATGGCACGGGAGGCGGGGAGACTTCCACCGTCGTCTGGGACGGGCTCAAGGGAAGGCGTTGCTCGGGACGATTCGGCCATCGGACCCTCAGGGCAACGGCATTGTTCGAGCAGTTCAGAATCCGCACGGCAGAATCCTGCGACCAGTAACCGCTGCCAGCTCCGACGGTTTGCATCGGGCCGAAGCGACCCTGCCCGTCTTCGAGACGGAGTTCTGCACCCACGCCATCCGGATTGCCCGGGGTTCCCTTGAGCACCACGCGGAGCCCAGGCACCGCCTCCCGATTGCGAAACAAACGAGTGGCTCCGTGGTTCTGACTGATCACCACGTCCAACCGTCCATCGTGATCAAAGTCGCCCAGAGCGGCACCGCGCTGTTCCCCAAACACCCGGATGCCGGAGACATGCGGGTCCCACGCCTCAAAGGTGCCCTCGCCCCGACCCCGCAGCACCAGACCATAACCCCCGTCCTCACGGGTCAGATCGGAGGCGGTTCCGAAGAAGTTCTGGGAACAAAGCAGGTCCTGCAACCCATCACCATCCAAGTCGCCCACATGAACCGAAAACACTGGTGCCCTCTGTGCCTCCATCGGCAAGGGCAGCGCGTCAAAACGGGAACCCCGATTGAGGAAAACCATGGAAGACAGCTCCGAGGCGCCGACCCAGGGTGCCGCGGATCCCCCCAGACGCATCAGGATGGCCGGGATCGTGGCCCGGGAGAACTCAGCATGGGACTTGAATTCGGAGGCAATCTTCGGAATGCCCTGCGACAACCAGCTCCGATCATGGACCGGCCACCAATCGGAACCCGAGCGCCATGCCTCGAGGATCTGGATCACGCCATCCCCGGCCCAATCGCCGTAATAGAGACGCAAATCGGTGGGCTGGTTCCATTCGTACTGCGAATTGCGCCCCCAATTGCCGCACACCAAGTCTGGAAGACCGTCGCCGTTGAAATCGCCGGTGGCCACACCCGACCAAAGTCCGGGCAGACCCGCCATCCCCCAGGCTTCGGTGGCCTCGCGAAAGCTCCTGCCGTCATTGATGAAGATGCGAACGGGGCCCCATTCGGTGGCCACCACCAGATCACCGTCGCCATCCCGGTCGAGGTCTACCGCACAGGCACCGGTGGGCATTCCAATGGCATCGAAGGGCGCACTGCGGCCGGCATCCAAAACCAATCGGCCTTTCTCGTTCAGCCACCACTGCGAAGGCACGGACTCGGGATAACGGGCCGTCCGGCTGCGGCTACCGACCCACACATCCAAATCCCCATCGCCATCCACATCGAGGCTGACCAGGGCTCCAATGGCATTGGTCCCCACAGGAAGGCTCGCCGGCTGAGCCCACGCCCCGTCGGAATACACGTCGACCTTTGAGATGGATCCCGGTGGGAGTTCACCATTGGACACCGAAACCAATACCCGACGGCCGCCCAAACCATCCGGCCATCCCAGTACGGCCCCTTGATCGGCGCTGGCCATGGATCGATTCGTCACCGCGCTCCAAGTCAGCCCCTGCGAGCTCCGGTGAACTCGGAGAACGCCTAAACCACCTCCGCGCCCGCCGGCCACCAGCAACTCATCCCAACCATCGCCGTCGATGTCGTACCAACCCACACCCGGGCCCAAACGGCTCAACCGGCGCGGCAAGGTGGGCTGACGGGCCCAGTCATCGAACTCATCATCGGTGTGATGATGATTCAAGGCCGCCGTCTGGTCTTCAAATCGGGTCACGGGAACTTCGGGAGCACGAGCAGCGACCGGAGTCGCCTCGGTCGGCTCAGCCACTTCATAGATCCGATTGCCCTCAATTCCTTCCACGGTGGTTTCGCGACCACTGCGCCAATGCACCTTGAGTCGAGCGCCCGCATCGGCCCGAGCGTCCCAAGCGAAGACTCTCAGGGCCTCATCGGTCGACAGATAACGGCCGCCAGCGATCATTTCCTGCGACTGAGTAAATCGGGGCGATACCAGCGAGATCCGCGCGCCGATACCCTGCGTGTTGGGAGCCTGTCCCCGCAACCGGACCGCCACCCGGGAACCCGGACCCGTGTTCTGATAAATCGAAGCCGGGGCGTTGAGGTTGTTGAGCACCAGATCGAGGTCTCCGTCGTTGTCCAAATCCCCCGCGGCCATGCCGTAAGAAATCCCCTCCAGGTCGAAGCCCCACTCCGTGCCAGCGGGCTGAAAACGCCCGTCGCCCCGGTTGCGGAAGGCCGCGTTGCGCGTGCGCCACCGAGGGTGCATCTGCATGGAGCGCTTGAGTTGGTTGTCGGTCAGGCGACGGCCCGAGTCCTTGATCTCGGTGTGGCTGTCCTGATCCATCACATCGAATTCGAAGCCGTTGGTGAGCAGCAAATCCTCGTAGCCATCGAGGTCGACATCGAGAAACAAGGTGGACCAGGTCCAGTCCGAGGCGGCCACACCCGCCATCCACGCCACATCCGTGAAGTACCCCCCGCGACTCCCCAGAAAGAGGGTGTTCCGGTTGAACTGGGGCCGCACCTCAGAAACTTCCAACTCGGCCGGCGTGGGACGATCCCGGACCAACTGAGTCATCCGAAAGCGATGTTCCCGGGCCAGCATGTCCACCACGAAGAAATCGTCGTATCCGTCCCGGTTGATGTCGGCGAAATCGACTCCCATGGCCGAGCGACTGGTATGGCGCAGCTTCAGTGCCTCCAGTTCCCGGAACCGACCCCGCCCTTGATTGATCCAAACGCGGTCCGGCGAGGTATTGTCGTTGCAGACGTAGAGGTCGGGTAATCCGTCACCGTTGATGTCGCGGAACATCACGGCCAACCCCCAGTCTCGATAGGGTGCCAAGGGATTACCCTGGGCATCGGAGAAGGTTCCGGGCTCGTTCTCGATGGCCTTGAAGCGCCCCTGCCCTTCGTTGAGGTACAACCCGTGCACCTCGGGCAACTCGCGCACCTTGCCGTCGGGCAGCGCCTCGAAGCGGCCCTTCCACTTGGCCGAGCGGGTGGACTCACCATTGATTTTGGACACCTCCCAACCGTCGCCCTTGCGGGTCAGGGCGAATCGGGTGGTCGGGTCGGCCAGGCGCATCACATCAATGAAGTGCGTGCAGTAGAGATCCAGATCCCCGTCGCCATCGATGTCTGCCAAGGCCATGGAGGTGGCCGAGGCCGTGGGGGACAGGCCCGAATCCTTCTTTTCGGCAAAGGCTCCACGCCCATCGTTGAGGAAGAGCCGGGTGCCCACACCGATGCCGTTGACCAGCAAGTCCAGATCCCGGTCGCCATCGACATCGACCAGCGCCGCGCCGGTTGACCGCTGATCGGCACAGGCGATCTCGGGCAGGTCCAGAGCCTCAAAGCGCCACTGACCCCGGTTCCGGAACAGGCGGTTGGGGCCCTCCAGATTGCAAAGGTACACATCGGCCCATCCGTCGCCATCCACGTCACCAATGGCCACGCCGGCTCCGTTGTGGGCCACAGCATTGGTGAGATACAGGTCACCCGTCATCGCGTTGGTGAAGACGAGCCCAATCTCCTGGGGCAGCATCGAACGTAATCCGACCGCTGCGCCGGGTGTCGGGGACACCCCTCGAAACCCACCGTGGGTCGGGTCGGCCAACAACGAAAAAACCACGACCATCTGCGCCCAAAACCCAATTAACAGCCCGAGCGAGCATCTGGAGAACCACCGGTCTCTCGCACAGGAACTCGGTTCTCTGTGACCACCGGCAGTGACTGAA
>CANHYD010000109.1 GCA_947464705.1 Verrucomicrobiota bacterium
GGGAGTGCAGTGCGCACCGCAAGGCCGGGCGGGCAATCAGGACCCACTGCCACAAAGGGACCATGAGGAACCACTTTCGGGCATCATGGAACCCCGGAAGAAAGAGAAACGCGTAGCCGTGAGCCAACAGGCCCAACCCGGCGGCCGCAGAGGTGAACCACGCCAACCGACGCAACGCCGGTGAGTGACGCCCCCGCCATCCGGCCACCAGCACCAAGAAAAACGGCAGGATACCCCAGGGCAAGAGGAGCCCATAAATCGGGGATCCCGAGCGACCCGGCTCGGAGATCAATGTCGTAAAAATCCCCGCGGGCAGCCCGCCAGCAAGCGCCGCGCACAGCACAAAGATGAAATCCGGGGGCAACTGATGTTCTTCAGCCCGTCCCATGTCGGTATTACTGGGGGCTGCCAGTTCAGTTTCCCGATCGCTCATAGCACAGGCTGCTCTGCAATGCTCTCTAGAGCAACCGGTGTCTCAGACCCCACCCAACGCTTGGACCGTGGCTTCCAGACTGGCGACGTCACACACATTGAAGGATTGGGCAGACTTGTCGATCCGACGCAGGAATCCACTGAGGGCCGAACCGGGGCCCAACTCGATGAATCGAGTGAATCCCTGGGCGAGCAAATAACGCATGCTCGCTTCCCAACGCACCGAAGACGTCACCTGATCAACAAGGATCGGAGAAATCGTCTCGGCCGAACCATGCGGCAGGGCTGTGACATTGGAGACCACCGGCACCTGCGGATTGCAGAGCGGAATGCGGGCCAACGCCTCCAACAAGCGGGGCTGGGCCGAGGCCATCAACGGAGAGTGGTAGGCGCCAGCGACCGTCAGAGGAATGGCCTTCTTGGCCCCTTTGGCTTTCGCGGCCTCCACGGCGGCCGGAATCCGGTCCAAGTCGCCCGAAATCACGATTTGGCCGGGGCAATTGAGATTGGCCAGCGTCACGCCGGTGGCCTCGCACACCTCCCGGCACGGCCCTTCCTCAAGCCCGATCACCGCCGCCATCCCGCCGCGGGTCGCATCGCAAGCCTCCTGCATGAAACGCCCCCGCAGCCGAGTGATCATCAGCCCGTCTTCAAACGACATCGCTCCCGCCGCGGCCAGCGCCGTGAATTCCCCGAGGGACAAGCCGGCGGTAGCATCGGCCCGCAAGTTGGGAACCCGTTCCTGAAGCAGCCGCAAGGCCACCCAGCTCACCAAATAGATTCCCGGTTGGGCGTTTTCCGTTTGCGTCAGCGCCGACTCCGGTCCCTCGAAGCAGATCGATGCCAAATCGTAGCCGAGGACCTGATTGGCCTGATCAAACAGCGCCTGGGCTGTTGGATACGTCGCGGCGAGGTCTTTACCCATCCCCACCGACTGGGCCCCCTGGCCCGCGAACAAAAACGCAGTCTTCGACATCCCCGAAATGCAACCAGCCCCAAAAATCCCAGGAAAGCCCCAATTTACCCCCTCGCGCCATTTTGACCCACCCAGTCAGGGACAGGCTCCTCGGACAAGGGACAGGCTCCTCGGACAAGGGACAGGCTCCTCGGACAAGGGACAGGCTCTTCAGACAAGGGACAGGCTCTTCAGACAAGGGACAGGCTCTTGGCGACTTCCGACGGTTGGATGCTTCCGTGGCTTCCCATCGGGGCCGAAAGGGCCTACACCGGGGGTTTCCGATGTCACTTCACGGACACATCATTCCACCGGGAGCCACTTTGGGTGTGCTCGGCGGGGGCCAATTGGGGCGCATGTTCGCCATGGCGGCCCGACGATTGGGCTACCGGATCCATATCTTCTGCCCGGAGGCCGACTCTCCCGCAGCACCGGTGGCCGACCGAACATTCGTGGCTCCTTATGAGGACCTGGAACAGGTCGAGGCCTTCGCCCGATCTGTGGATGTGGTGACCTTCGAGTTCGAAAATGTCCCCAGCGCCACGAGTGAGGCCTGTGCTCGGGTGGTTCCCGTGCGCCCCGAGGGCCGGGTGCTGCACATCACCCAACAGCGGTTGCGCGAAAAAACCTTCCTTCAGGCACACGGATTCCCGGTCACCCCGTTCCGAGCCATCCATTCGCTGGCAGACCTCCAGTCCGCCACCCGCGATCTGGGACTGCCCGGGGTGCTCAAAACCGCCAGCTTCGGCTACGACGGCAAGGGACAACGGACACTCCGGTCGGCTTCAGAGATTTCCGAGGCTTTTACTGGTCTCGGAGGCGCAGAAGGCATTTATGAGGCGTTTGTCGATTTTGCCCAGGAGGTCAGCGTGGTGGGAGCCCGGACCCTGGACGGCCAATTCGCCGCGTTCCCGGTGTTCGAAAATGTCCATGCCAACCACATCCTGGATGTGACCGTGTGTCCGGCACGCATCCCGGCCGCGGTGGAGACCGCAGCCCGCGACTTGAGCCGAGGCATCCTGGAGACGCTCGAGGTGATCGGCCTGCTGACGGTCGAACTCTTTGTCTCCCGGGATGGACGGCTCATCGTGAACGAACTGGCCCCGCGGACCCACAACTCGGGCCACCTGACCCTCGACGCCTGCATCACTTGCCAGTTTGAACAGCAGGTCCGAGCGGTGTGCGGTCTGCCACTCGGGTCGACCGAACTGAAAAGTCCTGCTGCCATGGCCAATTTGCTGGGTGATGTCTGGAAGGACGGCCCGCCACGGTGGGAACGTGCGTTGTCCAACCCCCGCCTGAAACTGCACCTGTACGGCAAGACCTCCGCACGACCCGGGCGAAAGATGGGGCACATCACCGCCACGGCCGAAACTCCGGAGGCGGCCATCACGGCGGTGCGCCAGGCACGGTCGAGCCTTTGATCGCAGGTTTAATCCGGGCCGAAGTCCGGCCGAAAAACCTGGTCGCTGCCTCCTTGGGTTTCTAAAGGCGATTCAACCGCTCCCCCCAGGGCGGCACTATCAAAAAAGACAGCCGCCGAGGCACCAGGCCATCGGCGGCTGTTGATCGGGCAAAAAGCCCGGTGCCTATTGCTTCTTCAGGCGGAACTGACGGAAGTCACCGGTGCCCTCCACGGGGACCGGAACCACCACTGGCTCGTTTTCGCCCAGCGTCTGGATTTCTCCAATGGAATCCACCGTCTGCCACTCCACTCCCAGCAGCGTGGTGGACTCAACCCGGAAGCGAGCGCCTTCGGGTCCCACCACCTTCAACGACAACGTCTGGTCCGGCTGAACGAGCAGTGCCAGGTAAGTCCTCGCAATGGCCTTGGTCTCCGATCCCGAACCGGAACCCACCGGACGAACAATGACTCGAAAGGTGGTCTGGATGCGGGTCACCGTGTCGCTGACCGAGACGGTCACGATGTTGGTCGTATTGGCCAATGAGCTCGCCGGAGTCCATTCCAGCAGGCCGTTGGTGGACACTGTCAACCCCGCAGGCCCCCGCTCCAACCGGTAGCTCAGGACCTGCACAGGAATGTCTACATCGGTCGCCTTCAGGGGCACCGAGAGTTTGCTCTGTGCGACCACGGTCCAGTTGGTCGATGGGAAGACCGGTGCCGCATTGGCTTCACGCACCGTCACCACAAAGCTGGCGGTCGTGCTCAATGGCGACGGGGCACTGTCGGACACCTTCACCACCACCGTGTTGGTGCTCGGCCCCTGGTCTTCCGTCGGGCTCCAAGCAATGACGCCCGCGTCATTCATCGTCAGGCCCTTCGGACCACTCACCAGTGTGTAGGTCAGCGTTTGCGCCGGCAGATCCGAGTCCCGCCCGATGAGCGTGAAGTTCAGGCCCGCAGTCTCCAAAATCGATCGACTGAAGGCATTCACCAGCGTGGGAGCGGTATTGGCTTCGGTGACGAAGAGGGTGAATGAGTTGGTGGTGCTCAGAGACGGAGTGCCATTGTCGGTCACGCGCACCGTGGCGGTGTTGGTGCTGGGTCCCTGTGCCTCCGTCGGAGTCCAGGTCACTTGCCCTGCCTCGCTGACCGCCAAGCCATTCGGGCCGCTCACCAGCGCATAAGTCAGCGTCTGGACCGGTTGATCGAGATCGCGCCCGATCAGCCGGAAGTTGACCGTGTTCAGTTCCCGGACACTCCGATTCACCAAGTTAATGAAGAACGGAGCCTGGTTGGCGGAGGGCACACGGATCTGGAACGACTGAGTGACCACACGGATCCCGTCACCCACCGAAACCATCACCGGATGTTGGGCCGCGGCCTGGTCGAGCGACGGGGTCCAAGACACGATGCCCTCGATCGGGTCCACAGACATTCCCGCAGGACCGTCCACCAATCCGAAGGTCAACTTCTGGACAGGAAGGTCGGAATCCTTGGCCGACAAACGAATCACCCAAGGCTTCAAGGCCTCGGCCGTCTGGTTTTCCACCGAGGCCAATTCGGGAGCTTGATTGATCTCCAGCACCACCACCGTGAAGGAATTGGTGGTGCTCAACGCCGGGACGCCATTGTCGCTCACGCGAACCACCACCCGATTGGTGCTCGGTCCCTGAACCTCGGTCGGACGGAACAAGACCTGCCCGGTATTCGGATTCACAGAAAGGCCGTCCGGCCCAGAGATCAAAGCGAAGGTGAGCTTTTGCGCCGGCTGATCGTTGTCGGAAGCGGCCAGGCGGAAGGTCAAGCTTCCGGTCTCGGACACCCGTCGCAGCGCGACATCCGCCAGTGTGGGCGCGGTGTTCGAAGGGCGCACCACCACCACGAAGCTCGTGCTCGCCTTGGCTACTCCGTCGTTCACTGACACCTCCACCGTGTTGGTGGTGGCGCTCTGATCAGCAGAGGGAGTCCATTCCAACCGCCCTTGTTCGGAGACCGTCATCCCCTTCGGGCCGCTCGAAAGGCCGAACAGCAACTTCTGCGCGGGCAGATCGGAATCCTTGGCTGTCAGCAAGATCACCAACGGCTTCAAGGCATCCACCGTCTGATGGTCGACACCGGAGAGACTCGGAGCGTCGTTGACCTCGTTGACGGTCACCTGGAACTCGATCGGCACGACCACCTGTCCGTCGGACACGGTCAACCGCACGGTCTCGGTCTTGCCACCGGACTCCTCACTCGTCGCCCAAGCGACCGAACCACTGGACGATACTGTCAATCCCGCCGGCCCACTCACCAGACGGAATACCAGATCTTGCCCGGGCAGATCCGAGTCGGTCGCGACCAACGGGAGGGCCAAGGCCGTGCCTTCATCGAGGGTTTGCTTCGGGATCGTCGCCACTTGCGGCGCGGCATTGACCTCTCGGATCGCCACCCGGAACTCGGATGCCACCGTCTGGATGCCGTCCGACACCGTGAACTTCACCGTCTCGGTCTTTCCGCCGAAGTCTTCACCGGCGACCCAGTCCACCTCACCTGCGGCAGACACGGTCAGACCGGCCGGCGCGCTGGTGAGTTGGAACACCAAGGGCTGCTTGGGCAGATCGGTATCCGTGGCCGATAGGTTCAACGCCAACGTCTTCCCTTCATCCAAGGTCTGCTGGGCAACCGTGGCAATCTGCGGTGCCGCATTGACCTCCCGGACCACCACCGTGAATCGATTGGTGAGCGAGTCGATGCCATCGGTGACAGCGACACTCACACCATTGGTGCTCGGGCCTTGTTCCTCGGAGGGAGTCCACGTCAGCGCCCCCGCCGATGTCACCGACAAACCAAGAGGACCTCCGACCAGCGCGTACTGGAGCGGAGCCCCTTCCGGATCGGTGGCTTTCAAGACCACGCTGAAAGGCTTGCCCTCATCGATGACCGTGTTGGCGATGGCATCGAAGACCGGGAGCTTGTTCAACCGAGTGAAGGCGAACAGGTTGGTCACCGGGTTGTTGCAGTAGATCCAATCCTCTTGGTAGTCGATGGCCGGGATTTCCTTCAGGAGCGGTCGAACATCCACCTTGTAGTAGCCGTTCGGAATCTCCATGAACCGAGCCCAACCGTTGGTGACAACCGAGGTAACCACCACGTCGCTGGGGTCGGGCAAACCAACCTCCCGTTGACGGGTCAACTGAACCTCGAACGGCACGCCCACCGCCGGCTTGCCGTTGACCGTGATGAGCACCTCCTTGACGCCCCGTTGGCTGGTGTACCAGTCGAGGTAGGCATGGCGGTCGGCACCGGTGGTCTTGTCGAGCAAGTAGTGCTCGCCGCCGATCGGTCGCATTTCCAGGGTCCAGAGCCCCACGGACGGAGAAGCCACGGTCACCTCAGGCCCGGCGACGATGGCATTGGTGCCCGACTTGACGATCACACCCAGCGGGCTGATCAAGCGGTACCGGAAGGCTGAAGCCGGTGTCGGGATGCCGACATTGTCGAGGTCCAAGACCAGCGACTCGCCCGACTTCACATTGAAGCGGTACGCGGCGTGATCCTCCTCCAGGGCCTTGAAGCTCGGAAGGTCGATGGCCAGCCATCGGGCTCCGCAGAACTGCAGCGTGTAGTGGGTCTGGGTGACCGGGGTGCCTCCGATGCGCGATTCCAATCGGATCACCTTGCCGCGGGCGAAGGTCCCCAGATTGACCGAAGCGGACTTCTCCCAGCGCAGGCCATTGGCCCGAGCATCGGCCGCCGTGTAGGAAACCGTGACCGAGGCGATGCGATTGGTGCCATCAAACGCATCCACGATGGTGGTCTGCGGGTCGTTGGTGTTGACCGTGACGGTCGTCAACTGCAGGTCCAAGGATCCGCCGTCGGCCAGCACATGCCAGGTATGGATCTGATTGGTCTGGTAGTTACCCACCAGCGGACTGCAAATGCAGGGAGCCATGTCCCAAGGAGGGGGCTCGGTCGGAAACTCCGGCGGAGTGACGACCACGGTCGAAGCCTTGACCGTAATACCCACCGTGGCCACGGCGGAATCCAAAGCACCGTCGTTGGCTTTGAAGGTGAAGCTGTCGGAGCCGGTGAAGCCCGCCTTGGGGGTGTAGACTCGATTGGCCCCGATCCCGGACAGAGTCCCATTGGCCGGCGGGACCACCACCGTGAAGAGGAGCGAGGCGCCCTCCGGATCGTTACCCGCGAGCACAATGGGCAGAGTCTGACCGCTGACCACCGAGAGCAACTGCCCTGCTGCCGTCGGTGCCTGATTGACCGGTCCGGCGTTGCTCAAGGCCGTCAGCTTCAGGCCCGGGAATTTCTCCATGCCACCGGGAATGGCCAGCGAATCGGTCGGGACCGCATACGTGAAAGCCGCCGAGAGGCCTGCCTGAGTCGGCACCGCGCTCTTGCCCGCCTTGAGAGCCGCCTCGGCGAGCTCCCAGGTGGCAAACACCGCCGTGTCCCAAACCGCCACCTTGAGTGTCACCGTGGCTCCGGGCTTGAAGCCGGCCAAGGTGGCGATCGCTCCGGGGCCGCCGGCCGCGGCCGGATTCCAAGTTCCCGGATAGGTCGTGTTGGCATCCCGGAATGGCGACGCGACAAACGACTGGCTCAGGGCCGCCTCGGAGGCTCCATAGAAAACCTTGGCCGCATAGGTGAC
>CANHYD010000110.1 GCA_947464705.1 Verrucomicrobiota bacterium
CCCTTCGTGCTGGTTTATTGCTGAGCCACAACGATCGAGTCGGATCGGTTGGAAGGCTGGGAGGCTGGGAGGCTTCTTCGCCAATGCTGGGTCGCTCGAACAGAAGGCGCTGCAAAGCGGAGCACTGCTCTCTCACGCCCGGTCTTGACGTGTTCTATGCCCGGTCGTCAGTGCGTATCCAATGGATGGCTTTAGCTGAGTGGACGGGTTGCGGAAGGACCCACGATTAAGGTCCAACCTCAATCCTCCGATAGGATCGGCATATGCGATCCTTTTGGAGCGATGCGATTCGGAGGATTGGGCTGTTTGTCTGCTTGATGCTGGGGGCCTCCGTGATGGAGGCCCAGACTCGCAATCGTTCGTTGGTGGCTTGGGGTGAGAGCCTGCTTGGGCTCAATAGGCCTCCTGAACTGCCTTCCGGGGTTGTGGCCAACGATGTCGAAGCGGTGACGGCCGGAGAGTTGATCGGTGGACTGACGCTCCGTCCTGGCATTGTGGTGGGTGGTACCAATTACGTCGGGAGCCGCCTCATTCTCAGAGGGCCGACAGCGCTCGCAGGAAACAACGCGGGGGTCATCACTTATGGCACGGGAGTCCTCGACTATACCGACCAGACTTCTTGGAACACGGCATTGCAGGATGCCTCCGGTCGCATGGGATTGAACCGGGTCGGTTTTGGGCATCTTTTCGGAGCGATCCTCCGCAAGCCCACCAATGCGCCTTCTCCAGTGGCTTCGGGGCGATTTCAGGGCCAGTACCCCGGAGATCTGGCTTTTTTTGGCGACCGAACCTTAGCGGATTTGCCGGCCACGGATGCCGATGGGGCGGGGGGATTTGTTTCGGTGGTGGTGAGTCCCACGCACGTGGTGGCGTTGCGTGCCGACGGATCTGTCTCGGCGTTCGGTGGGGAGAATTTATTCGGAGAACGATTGATTCCCTCGGGAGTGGTCGGCGCCGTGGAGGTGGCGGCGGGTGAGTTCTTCAGTGCGGCTCTTCTTGGCTCAGGGCAGGTCATTGTCTGGGGATCCGACGCATCCGGTGTCGTTAATGTGCCCGCTTCCGCAACCAACGTCATATCGCTGCGTGCGGGCGCCTTGCACCTTGTGGCACTTCGAGCGGACGGCACCGTCGTCGCTTGGGGCAACCCTTCCGACGGCCGCACCACGGTGCCCATCGGACTCAGCCGCGTGATCAAGATTGCTGCGGGACGGGCCCACTCTCTGGCTCTGCGTGACGACGGAACCGTGGTGGCATGGGGCTACAATGGGGCGGGGCAGACTTCTGTCCCTTCCGGTTTGGCCAACGTTGTCGATATCGCGGCCGGGGGGCAGCACAACCTGGTTCTTGTTTCGCGCGAGAAGCCGCTATTGAGTCCTCTAACTTTTCGGGAAATCTCGACCGAGGGAGCTCGCGATTTCAATCCGGTCAGCGACTACACCGATCGAGGACGCACTCTCAGTGTCCGAGCCAGTCTCGAGAATGGTGCGCCTCCCGTGCAGTTTCGATGGCGCCGCAATGGAACACTGATCCCCGGTGCCACCAATGCTCAACTCACGGTTGTGGTGGCCCCGTCTGAGCCCGGGGCGTTTCGGATCGACGTTGAGGTGGTCAATGCGTTTGGAAGTGATCTGAAGTCCGCTACGGTGCGCCTGGCGGACATTCCGTCCGAGGTGGTGGTGGAGCCGGTTTCCTGGGTGCCGGGAGTTCCGCCGGTGGTCACAACCCTGGGTGAGTCTCCCGCGGGAGTTTTTCTGGGAGTTCAGAATGCGGGCAGCCAGCTCGCGTTCCGCGTGCGTGCCAAGGGCGATCCGATTCCCCGTGTGATGGTGTACCTTGCTCGAACTGGAGAGGCGGTCCTTCCAGCGGAAATACCCGTCACCAACGCGTCTGCGACCATTCAGGGATCCGCGGTCGCCGTGAGTTCGCGACCGCTGACTGTGGCCCAGAGCGGGGGATACTTGGTCGTGCTCTCCAACTCGCTTGGAAAATCCATAACCAACCGTATTGCAGTGGAGGTCTATCCCGAACTGCAGTCCCCGATCGTCTCCTCAACAATTTCGGCCAATGCAGCAGTTCCTTCTTTCTTGGGGCCGATCTCGGCCGGCTCCAATGTCGTGCTATCGGTCATTTCCAGTGACGGTCCCGGGTTGACCTATGCTTGGCTCAAGGACGGGCTGGAGATCGCTCGTGCCACCAACTCGACGTTGAGCCTCGCTAATTTCAGTTTCGCCCAGATCGGGGCCTACTCGGTTCGGTTGAGCAATCCTCTGACGGCATCCAGCCTGTCAGACGATCGCAACCGGGGCACCAGCCTTTCGTCGGGCTTCACTCCCGTGCTCCCCATCTCTGTTACGCTTTCCCGCACCAATCTGGCCGGACCGACAGGTTCCTCTGCCTCCATGGAAATCCAACTTTCCGGGGCTTTGCACGGGCGGGTCCAGTTGCAGCGGTGGGACGACACGCTGGGATGGACCAACGCGAGTGCCTCGTTCCCCATCGTGGTGCCGCCTTTGCCCGCAGCGTGGGCTTCCGATGGAACCTACGGACTCGACCTTTCCAGTGGTGGCGGGCGGGCGTCTTTCTCGGTGGGGACGGCAAGTCTAAGTCCAGGGCTCAGCGGGAGTTATCGGATCCGCGTTGTTCAGTTGAGCTCAGCCGGTGGCACGGAACTGACGGGTACCGAGCAGGTTTCCCCATTTCAGGTGTCGGTGACCTCTGCTGCTGAGATCTCTCTTCCAAGTACAGCGCCTGCACCTGTGGAGGGGGGGGGCACTTGGGTTTCGGGAGCATCGGCCGGCGTAGATATGACGGTCGCGGCCTCCGCCTATTCCACGATCGATCTCGCCGCGTACCTGAGGGCTTCGGGATTCCCGGCCCCTGTCTTTCGATGGGAGCGTCAGACCGAGCCCGCCTCCGGCTCGGTTCCAGCGAAATATCAGAGCGTCTCGTCGGCGACCAACTCACCGCGGTTTCTGGTGAGTGCCGTGGCCACCAACGCAGGCATTTACCGGGTCACGGCGACCAATTCCCTCAGCGGTCCCAGTGGTGTTTCCAAGATGATTAGCCTTCGCGTGGATCGAGTGCTGCGGATGCCCCCAGAGACCTTGGCCGCGCCGGGCGGGGCCGTTGAGATTCCGATTTCGTTGGTGGGATTCGGGGATGAGTCCGCAGTGTCGTTCACTTTGGAGGCGCAGAGTCCTTATCTTTTGACCGACGACTCCACCGTCTCCCTCAACTTGGACCCTTCGATCTCCACCATTGCCTCGATCAGTTATCGGCGAGCGGGATCCGTGGTGGCAGCGCCGGCCAACGGAGGCGTCGGTGGGAATCGGTTCAAGCTTCAGGTGCTGATCTCCCGAAATGATCCTTCTGTGGGTTTCCCCCGAGGCACTAACGCGCTCGCTCGCCTCGCGCTCCAAGCTCAACCATTGGGTGCCATCGACATCATTCGGAATCTGGGCACTTCTGGCGTGCCTGTGGTGCCGCCGTTGGACGTGCCCGTTCGAGTCCTGAAAGATTCGCTTCTCGTGACGGCCGACAGGGATCTCTCGTGCCGGGTCGCCTTCACCAATGCCACTCTCGCGCCCTTGGTAGCGGAGGGAGGGCAGGTGGCCGTGTTGGCCGACTCGGTGGAGGGCGATGTGAACGGCACTGGTTCGGTGGATGTTCTCGATATCACGGCCATCGCCTCGGTGCTGGCTTCCTCAGTCGCGGACACAAATCTGGTGGTCCGACGTCGGATGGACTGCGCCCCTAAGGCCAGTTCCGGAGATTGGTCCATCAATCTCGCAGACCTCGTCCAGGTAGCCCGATATGTGGCGAAACTGGATCCCATCCAGCCAGCTGAAGATCCTCTGACCGGTGGGCCGGGTTATTCACTCAACCGCAGTCAGCAACCCACTCTCGCCAAGTCGTTGCCACGGTCGACGGGGGGCGAGCCGGTTCGATCCATCGGGTTCGGTTGGAGTGACCTGGTGACAGGGCTGGAAGCTTGGGTGCCTGTGATGCTCGACGGGGCGGGCAATGAAAACGCCTTTGCCTTCAATGTGGAATTTGATGCTCAGGCTCTTGAGTTCACAGGGCTCAAGGCACCCTTGGGAACTTCCCAACTGGAGAACCGAACCGCCGCCTCTCAGGGACGAGTCGGGGCCGTTTTGTGGAAACCCGCGGGCCAGTCGGCTCCGGCGGGTCTGTCGATGATCGTGGAGGTGGGATTCCGCGTCCGGGCCCCAGGCGGGACCACGGAATTGCGATTCGGGTCGTCGCCGGTGGATTCGCTCATCGCCACGGTCGATGCCAAGCCAGTGCAGCGAGTCCAATATGCCTCGAATCGATTGAGCATTGCCCAGCGTCGCCGCGTCCTGGGCGGTCGAGTGGTGGGTCAGACGCTGTCGGGTTCGGAGTGGCGGATCGAGTTGCAGGCGATGGATTCTGGAGGACAGGCGGTTTCAGCTCGGGACCGCCGGCTTCGCGTGCGGACCTCGGACCGATTGGAGGTTCCCCGAGCGAGTTGGTTGGACTCAGGCTTGATGCCGGAGGTCACCCCCGGGGGCACTGTCCGGATCCCCGTCTCAATAGATCCGGCCCGCGCTTCGGGTTTCTTTCACCTGGTGGAGGAGTGACGCTCGGGACCTGGCGAAACCTCAGATCGCTGGGTGCGGCCCGGCGATAATTCCGCGGTGGGGTTTTGGGCAAGTTCTGAGATCGGGGGGAGTGGGCATGGAGGGCCAGGGGAATAGATTCGCGAACGTGACTTGCGGCTGAGGCGTTCCGCAGGGCAACTTGGTGGCATCATGACGAGAGCGTTGCCGCGTTTGCGGGGTTGGATCCGTCTCCAACATATCCTGGTCTGCTGGATTCTCCTGAGTTCCCCGGCAAGCTTCGGACTGTTGGGGGAAAGTCAGCAACAGCGGCTGAGCCGAGTCTACGACGAGGCACGCAGTGAGCACTTGAAGTCTCCAGGTCGTCCGGCTTTGGCATGGCCTCTGGCGCGAGCCTGCTTCGATCGGGCCGAAGGAATCTCATCGCGGCCGGTCCGCAGTGCGCTGGCCAAGGAGGGGGTCGAGGCGTGTCGCCTGGCTTTGAAGGAATCCCCGGCAGACGCGGCCTGCCGCTATTACCTGGGTCTCAATCTGGGAATTCTCGCCCAAACCCAGCCACTGCGCGCTCTGGGTTTGATTCGGGAAATGGAAAGCCAGTGGCAGGCCTGTCAGCTTCTAGATCCTGCTTTCGATCATGCGGGTGCCGACCGTTCGTTGGGCATGCTGTATGCGGAGAGTCCGCCATCTCCGCTGGGCGTCGGGAGTCGCAGCAAGGCCCGATTCCATTTGGCACGGGCCGTTCAATTGGCTCCGGACCACCCGGAGAATCGGATTCTATGGATCGAGTTCCTCATTCAACGCGGCGAGAAAGCCACGGCTGCCGAAGAGTTCAAGGCCCTCAAAAAAATTCTGCCTGATGCTCGGATACGACTCCGTGGCGATGCATGGGAGGAGACCTGGAAAACATGGGAAAGCCGCACCGAGACCCTTCAATCGCGTCTGGGGGTTCACCCGTGAGTTTCGTGGTGAATTTCGGAAGATGGAATCGCATGAAGAGGAAGATCATGACCAACCCCATTCGGAATGACTCCGCTGGATCGTTGCACTCAAGCCCTGACCCCGATCCATCGCGTCACTGCCTATCGAATCCCTCGGGCTCAGACCGCTGGGTACGATTGGTGTGTTTGTTGTCCGTGTCCGTGTCGGCCTGGGCTGCAAACCCGCAGCGACCGTTCACTCGATTGCCCTACCTTCAGGGAAGCAGTCCAACACAGATCCAGGTGTTGTGGCGCACCGAGGGTCCGATCCAGCCGGTGGTCCGTTGGGGGACTCGACCGGATCGGCTCGACCAGACGGTTCCCACGGCCGCCATCGTCACCCGGGCCAGCCTTGGGACCAATGGCCAAGCGATGCTCCCACAGTGGCAGCGACTGCGGACCCCCGAGAACCTTTCCCTACCGAAGCTTCACAGCGCTCCTATTGGAACGTTTCAGTATGAAGCCCGTATCGAGGGGCTGTCCCCGGACACTGTTTACTACTACGGGGTTTTCAATGGTTCGGAGCGACTGACCACAGAATCTCCCGAGAACCGCTTTCAGACCCAACCGCCGCCCGGGACCGTCCGACCCTACCGCTTCTGGGTTTTGGGAGACAGCGGCACGGGCAGGGAGGCTCAGCGGGCGGTCCATGACGGCATGCTGGCTTGGGTGAAGCAGGATGGGCGGCCTCTCGATTTTTGGATCCATGTGGGCGACATGGCCTATGGAACGGGCCGGGATGTCGAATTCCAGAGCCGGTTTTTCGAGTCCTACCAAACGACGTTGCGCAACTCGGTTTGCTGGCCGGCGATGGGCAACCATGAGGGGCATACCTCCAAGGGAAGCACCGGCATCGGGCCCTATTACGACGCCTATTGGGTGCCGACCCGTGGGGAGTCGGGTGGGTTGGCCTCCGGCACTGAGGCCTATTATTCGTTCGATCACGGCAACATCCACTTCATTTGCCTCGATTCTCACGATCTGGACCGCAAACCCAGCGGCGCCATGGCCAAGTGGCTCAAGGCTGATTTGGAGAAGGCCAAGGCCGAGTGGCTGATCGCTTTCTGGCATCACCCTCCGTACACGAAGGGCAGTCACGACAGTGACAAGGAGGCCGACCTGATCGAGGTGCGTCATCACCTGTTGCCCATCTTGGAGTCGGGCGGCGTGGACTTGGTGCTCACGGGGCATTCCCACATTTATGAGCGTTCGATGCTCATGGATGGGGCGTACTCCACCAATGCGACGGTGGCTGAGAACTTCATTTTGGACGATGGCGACGGGGATCCCCGTGGCGACGGAGCCTATCAGAAGAGGGCTGGCCTTCGCCCGCACGAGGGAGCCGTTCAGGTGGTGGCCGGGCATTCCGGAGCCAGTTTGGGGCGGGTGGGCACTTCACCGGTGATGCGTCGAACCCTGGTGGAGCACGGTTCACTGCTGGTGGATGTGGAAGGCGACACCCTGGTCGGACGAATGATCAATCGCGAAGGGGTCGAACGCGATCGGTTCAGTGTGGTCAAACGGGGAACTCCGTTAGTGCGTCGGTTGTCCTTGCCCTGGCAACCCCCGGAATACAAGGCCCCCGAAAAGGCTGCCAAGTCACCGTATCCGCCGCCGCTGGACTATGCGGTGCTTATCCCCGCGGGGGCCGAATGGCGGGCGCTCGCTGGGGCGCATCCCCAGGGTGCCTCGTGGACTCGCCCGGGCTTCGATGATTCCTCTTGGGCGCTGGCCAAGGCACCCTTCGACTCGGGTCGGGGACGCCTTTTGGGGGGCGGCCGGCCTTCCAAAGAGGGACGGCCCTCATTGTATGTGCGTCGTGAATTCACCGTCACCCAAG
>CANHYD010000111.1 GCA_947464705.1 Verrucomicrobiota bacterium
AACAAACGGGAATTGTTATCCATACGACTTTTGGCCGCTCTTCAACCGAGTGAGGGAAACTGCACCAGCAGACTTCAATTGCGGGGACATAACTGAGCGACCTCCACAAACCGTCAACGTGACGCCGACACTACATGTTCCAAACGGACTTGGGAGTTATAGCAACCCGTTGAAAGCGGTCAAATGTATATTAGTAGCGTTGGAAACAAACGACTTTGGAGTCATCCCCCCAGCCCGACTGCGCCCTATCGGTGAAATTCCTCTATGTAGGGTCCGCGTTTAGCCGACGTCCGCCTTGAGCCGACGAGAACTTACTGATTTATCAGTTGTCCGTCCTCAAGACGGAGACCACTGACCAGGAAAATCGCCGACCGCCTCGCCCGCTTTTCGATTCGACGGCCCAGCTCCATGCTTCCCAGCCTGAGTTGTCGACGACACGCTCAACGGGTTCCCCGGACGACGCGCTGCGTATCCCCAGGGCGTTCGCGGGGGGCATCGAACCCGAATACCGTCCGAGCAAACCGACATAATCCATCCATCTTTGGCAAACCCCATGATCCCCCTGCACCACCTTCGCGCCGGAGTCATCGGCACCGGCTTCATCGGACCCGTTCACATCGAAGCTCTCAAGCGTCTGGGCGTTCAGGTCACCGCCGTCTGCGGCTCCACCGCCTCCGCGCGGGAGTGTGCTCATCGATGGGGCATCCCAGAGGTCTATGGGGATTATGATGTCGATGCATTAGTCCGTTCTTCAAACGTGGACGTCATCCACATCACCTCGCCGAACAAGGCGCATGTGGCGCAGTCGCTCAAGGCCCTGCGCGCGGGCAAGCACGTCGTCTGCGAGAAACCGCTGGGGATGACCTCGCGGGAGACAGCCCGTGTGGTTGCGGCGGTCGAGAAACCCAATGCACCGGTGTTCGCCGTGAACTACATGTGCCGATTCTTCCCGGCCATCCTTCAACTGCGGGCCATGGTCGCACGCGGCGACCTCGGGCGAATCATCCATGTCCAAGGGCACTTCTTCCAAGACTGGCTGCTGCACGACACAGACTACAACTGGCGGGTCCTCGCCTCCGAGGGCGGCAAGTTGCGCGCGGTCGGCGACATTGGAACCCATTGGATCGACGCGGTTTCCTTCATCTTGGGAAGCCGGGCCGAGCGGGTCTTTGCGCACTTGGAAACGTTCCACAAGACCCGCTTCCGGCCTCCGGGGGCGCTGAAAACCTTCGCCACCCCGGACCCGTCGTCGAAGATTCCCTACCCTGTGGACACCGAGGACTTCGGCAGCGTCCTGCTGCGTTTTGGAAAATCCGACCATGGTTTCGCCGAACACGTGCACGCCAACGCCTCGATCTCACAGGTGGCCGCCGGATGGAAATGCAGCCTATCTCTGGGGATCTATGGCACACGAGGCAGCGCCCGCTGGGACTTCCAGCAACCCAATGAAATTGTGATTGGGCGTCGCGATGGACCCAACGAGATTCTCCAGAGGGGAACTCCCGGATTCTTGGAGGATGTGGCCGGATTCACCGACACTCCGGGCGGACATCCCGAGGGATTCCCCGACAGCCACAAAATGCAGTACCGGGCGATCTATGAGCACATCGCCAGCGGGCGAAAAACCCCGTTGCTCTTCGCAACCGCCCAAGATGGACACCACGAAGTCCGACTCTGCGAGGCGGTACTGCGCTCCAGTCGATCAGGAGGCTGGGTTCGAATCTGATGGGAGACAGGCGTCTGCGGCCGTCACCGGTTTTTTCCAGATCGGCACCACTTGCTTCATCTCATCAATCACCCACTGACAGGCGGCAAAGGCCTCAGCCCGATGCGCTGAAACCACCTCGATCCACAGCGAGGACTCACCCACCGGCACTCGACCGATCCGATGAACCAAGCGCACCGATTCCACAGAGCCGCGCTGAGCCAACCGGTCGAAGAGTCGCTGAAATTGGTGCTCGGCCATCGGAACGAAACAACTGTAGTCGAGCGCCACGATGGCATCGGCCCCCTCCTGCCCCCGGACGACACCCGAGAAATAGACGGCAGCCCCCATACCGGATGAAAGGGTCCGGTCTGCCACGAGACCCGCTTCGTCGAGGGGATCACGAGTGATGGAAAGATAGCGCTTCATCCGCCTTGCACGGGTGGGAACAGTGAAACGTGATCACCGGGTTTCAGGACATACCCACCGTCCTGGTACTCGACTCCCACGGCAATGAGAGTGGAACGGCGCAGTTCGGCCAACGCGGGATGGGCTTGGTAGAGGGCCGCCAAAAGTCCATCAACCGTGGTCGGCTCGGACACGGTGACAACGGTCTCCGAGCACCCGGCCAACTCCGCGAAATAAGACCAGAACGTCACCGGGATGGTCATCGCGAAGCCTTGCGGACCGGGACCGAGGTCTCCTTCGGCGCATAGACCTCAGGTTTGAGCACCCCCACGTAGGGCAAATTGCGATACCGCTCTGCGAAATCGAGACCATACCCGACGACGAAGAGATTCGGGATCCGGAAGCCGACATAATCGGCCTCGAAATTGCCGACACGCCGCTCCTTCTTGTCGAGAAGCACGCAAGTCCGGATAGAGGCAGGCTTGAGGGCCAAGATCTTCTCGGTCACGGCCCGAAGGGTTTTGCCCGTGTCCAAAATGTCGTCGACCACCAAGACGTGGGCGCCACGGACATCGAGTTTGAGTTCCTTGTTGAAGACGAGGTTGCCCGATTCCGTGCCCGATCCGTAGCTGGAGACCCCCAGGAAATCGACGCGCAGCGGAAACTCCAAACGCCGCAGTAAATCGGCCAAAAACAGAACGGTGCCACTGAGCAACGAAACCACGAGCACGTCCTTGCCCTGGTAGTCCTTGGCGATGGCTTTGCCCATCAGCGCGATGCGCTTCTGGAGGTCAACCTCCGGGATGAGCACTCCGGCCAAGTCGGCGCGCTGACTGGGCGGAATGCGGCGGATGAGTTCTTGAATCAAACGCGGTTTCGACAGGGGCATCGGTTCCTTTGTAGTGGAGGGGTGATGAACGTGGAGAGAGAATGGATGTTGCTCAGGCGCTGGGTCGAACGCCTGCGATGGACTGCCACAGCTTGCGCTCCTTGTCCAATCCACCCTTCATCAATCCAGCAAGAATCTCAGATGTGACGCGAATCATCGGCATCCTTGGCCTGATATCCGGAATCCTGACGCTTGAGGTTGACCTCATTCTTCTTGAGGTAGGCGGCAAAGACATCGTCGGCACTCATTCCGAGCACTTGCGCCATGCTGATGAGGAAATGAAGGCAATCGACCACCTCGACGCGAGCGTTCTGCTCATCGAACTTCTGGTACTTGGCCCACCATTTCCACGGGACACTGTCGGTCAATTCCGCCAACTCCTGCGACATGGCCCGGCAGTAGTTCAGGATCCACTGGGTCTTCTCGGTCTCACTCATGGCATCGGTGTGGACACCGATGCGGGCATTGAGGGCTTTCTGCATCCGAAAAAGTTCGCGCAACTGATCAGGTGTTTCCATGGCCCCCAAGAATCGGGACGAAATGGCCCCTTCGGAAGCGCAAAAGCGTCGGATCG
This sequence comes from Verrucomicrobiota bacterium, assembly GCA_947464705.1. GTDB lineage: Bacteria > Verrucomicrobiota > Verrucomicrobiia > Limisphaerales > UBA9464 > SXXZ01. The sequence continues at coordinate 3,577 of CANHYD010000111.1, forward strand.
CAATCCGGGGGCGACAACGGCACCCGACTGGGATTCCATGGGACCTTCTGGGCATGATTCCCACTGCCAATCCATTGTCGGACGAGACCAAGATCCTCTTCGATCGGCATGAGACCGAGCCGGAGCATCCACGGCAGGTTGCTCGTCTGGCATTGGCCCTCTTCGACGGATTGATCTCGCTTCATCAATACGGTGCCGATGAACGACGACTGTTGGAATGCGCAGCGCTGCTGCATGATATCGGTTGGTCGGTCTCCGGCCCAGATGGCCGGGGGCACCACAAAGCCTCGGCCCTTCTGATCCGGGAGTTTCCATGGAAAACGCTGACTCCCACGGAGGTGCGCTGTGTGGCGGCCGTGGCCCGCTATCATCGGAAGGCTCTGCCCAAGTCCGACCATAAGGACTTGAAGGGACTGTCCGCAGCCGACCGTTCACGGGTGAACTGGCTGGCTGCCTGCCTTCGAACCGCCGATGGGCTGGACCGTCGGCACCTCCAACGGATCTCCGAAATCTCCGTCCGCATCTTGGGGCGGCGGACCGAGCTTTGGGTGGATGCCCCCGGAACCATCGAAGAGGAATTGGCAACAGCCGACCAGAAATCCGACCTCCTCCGCAGCCTGTTGCCCGGATCACTGAAACTGATCCACCGACAACCCTCCCGCGGTGGCTCTGCCGAATAGGGCCTCCCCGCCATGTCCAAAGCCGCCCTCATTTCCGACGCCTTTCCAACGCCGGCCGAGTGCGCCCATTGTCAGGGTCCGTTGCCTCGAACCGAGTCCATCCAGGGGCCGCCACCGCATTTCTGCTGCTACGGCTGTCGGCTCTTGGGAGAACGCCCCAGAAACTCCACCGCCCCCGACACCTCCGGGGGCAAGGCGGTCTTTCGGATTGTCTTGGGCGCAGTGATCGCCAGCCAATCCATGTTGATCGGCTTCGCTCTCAATTTGTCCGAGCCCCAAGGGATCTTGCGCCATGGGCTGCACGGGTTGCTGATCTTACTCACCCTGATCGTCCTGGGACTGCTGGGCCTTCCCCTGCTCCGCGCCACCTGGGACTGTGCCTGCCGCCGTACCTTCGGCCTCGAATTGCTCTTCGTCTCGGGAACCCTGGGCGCCTTCGGGGCTTCATTGCTGTCGAGTCTCCGCGGAAGCGGACCGGTGTACTACGAAGTGGTGGCCGTGCTCCTCACCGTTTACAGCGCGGGAAAAGCACTGACCGCCCGGGCCCGAGAACAAGCCCTCTCGGAGACTCGACGCCTCAGCGACACCTTCGCCACCGCCCGGCGCATCGGCCCCCCGGACGTTCGGGTTTCCATCCGGGAAATCCGCAGCGGTGACTGGGTGCGGGTGCTGCCTGGAGAACCCATTCCCGTCGATGGCGTGGTGATCCAGGGAGAAGGTTTTGTGCGGGAGACACCGCTCACCGGCGAACCCGAACCGGTCGTCCGGCGGATGGGGGATCCCGTGCTGGCGGGCGGCTTCAGCGAGGATGCCGAACTCGTCGTCCAAAGCCGGACCGCAGGGCACACCCGCGGGATCGATGCCCTAATCCGTCGCGTGGAAGAATCCCGAAGCACCCTGGCTTCCAGTGAAGCCCAAAGTCAGGCCGACCGCTTGGCTCAACGGTTTCTGCCGGTCGTGATCCTCACGGCAATCGGCGCATTCGTCTGGGCGGGTCTGGAGGGCCGGTGGGAATCCGGGATTTTCAACGCCCTCTCGGTGCTGCTGGTCGCCTGTCCCTGTGCCCTCGGATTGGCCACACCACTCGGACTTTGGCAGGGCATGGCCACATTGGCGGCACGAGGGGTGGTGGTTCGAAATGCCTCCGCCTTAGAGCGACTGGCATCGGTGAGTCTCGCGGCCTTCGACAAGACCGGAACATTGACCGAATCAAAAATGAGTCTGGTGGATGTGGTCACCGTCGGAGAATCGGCCGACCGGAACCGTTGGTTGTCCATCCTCGGTGCGGTGCAATCCCGAAGCCATCATCCGGTGGCGCAGGCTTTTCACGGTCGAGAGCCCGACACAGCACTGGGGATTGCCGTCGAGAACTTCCTGGTGGTTCCGGCCCGCGGGGTCCAAGCGAACGTCAGCACTCTTTCAGAACCCGCCATGTGCGTGCGCATCGGCCGCAAGGATTGGGCCTGGGAAGGACGCAGCGATGATGCGCTGGAGGCTCGGCTTCAGGGGACAGGCAGCCGGGTTTGGATCTCCGCCTTGGGCAAACCCGTGGCCGTGGCCGTGGTCCGGGAACGGCTCAGATCGTCCGCCGCGGCGACCTTCGAAGACTTGGAACGACTGGGAGTGGCCTCCCGGGTGCTATCCGGCGATCAACCCGCCCGGACCCAAGAACTGTTGGCCAGTCTAACCTCGGGAGACCAACTCAAGGCCGGTCTGACCCCGACAGAAAAAGCGGAGCAACTCCAGCAGTGGCAGTCCGAGGGGCACCGCGTGGTCTTCATCGGCGACGGGATCAATGACGGCCCTGCCCTCGCCGCCGCCGACGTTGGCATCGGTCTGCTGGAAGGGGCACCGCTGGCCGCGGCAACCGCTGATGTCGTCCTGTGCGGGGGCAATCTCCGTGAGATTCCAGAGGCTGTGGCTCTGGCACGCGCGGTTCGGGATTCGATCCAAAAAAACCTCAGGTTTGCCGTCGTCTACAACGGAGTCGGCATGCTCCTGGCGGCCACGGGGCATCTGCACCCAGTGGTGGCGGCCATCCTCATGACCGGCAGCAGCGCTGTCGTCAGTTGGCGTGCTTGGCGAGGAGGCACATGTCACCCGAAAGATCGACTGTCGCCCCAACGATTTCCGAGATGGAAACGGTGGGCCCTCCGCATGAGCTTCTGGTTGCAGGCTCCGCTCCTGATCGGCTTGGGAGACTTAGCAACGGGGCCGGCCGCACTGGTAGTCGTTCTTGGAACCTTAGGGGCGTGGGCATCCGAGCGATCCTTCTTTTCCCGAGACGTGGAAGCTTCGGGGCCCCGGGCCATGGACTGGAGTCCCATGGTCTGGGGCATGCTGGGGCCTTCCAATCTGGCCATGCTCGTCGGTTGGTGGGCCGATGCCGGCTTCGGTCCAGTCCTGCGCGAAGGAGTCTGCCTTTGTTGCTCGGGTCACCGGTTCTTCACCTGGAGCGCCGGTATTCCGTGGATGACCGTGGCGATGCTGGCGGCCGGCTTGCCCTTCATGCGGGGGGCTATCCTTCCCTGGCCCAAGAACAGCATCCGTTTCGCCATCACGACGGTGCTGGCCCTGTCGATGGCGGGTGGCATGAACTGGGGCGCTGCGCTAGTGCTGCGCTGGGCAGGGCCTGGGCATCCGTGGCAATTTCTTATCGCGTATGGCGGCATGACCCTGGGGATGATGTCAGGGATGCTGTTTGTCTGCGCCTTCACGGAAGCGCTCCGACACCACCTACGAATCCGTGCGACCTCCACACGTCCGGAATCGTCGGTCTACTGAGCGGCTCATGCAGTGTCTCAATTAATTATTTATTAACAGGAACCTACCGTGCCGTCGTTTGGACATGGCACGTCCATAGGTTCCATTGGAGCCCTGCCCGGAGCAACGGTCAGTACTTCAGCGCCTCATTCAAGCGCCGAGACCGCCCCAAAAGCGGGTCCGACGGGCTCGCATCGGATTGCTTGCCGCAGACGGCAAGGACAACGAGGAGATAGCCGCTGTTTTGGGCACCAGTCCTGTGACGGTGGGACTGTGGCGCCAGCGCATACTGGACATGGAGTTTGCTGGTCTCCAGCAGAGGGCAGAGCCGAATTGACGTCGCGAGTCGCGGTGCCGGACCGCTCGGAGATCGGTCCCTACCTCAGAGGCTCTTTGGA
>CANHYD010000112.1 GCA_947464705.1 Verrucomicrobiota bacterium
ATCTGCGGGCTACGGATGGAACGTTCTCGAGAGTGTCTTGGTGCCCGACGAGATCCAGGACATCCAGCGGGCGATCCGTTCGCTCATCGGCAAAGGTTGCTCACTGGTGCTGACCACCGGTGGCACCGGAGTCGCCCTGCGCGATGTCACCCCGGAGGCCGTCCGAGAAATCGCCATCCGAGAACTGCCCGGATTCGGCGAGCAAATGCGCATGGAAAGCCTGAAGATCACCCCCAACGCCATCCTGTCCCGCAACCTGGCCGCGGTGGTGGACCGGACGTTGGTGCTCTGCCTGCCGGGCAAACCCCGCGGTGCGGTCGAATGCCTCGGCTTTGTGGTGCAAGCCATCCCCCACTGTGTGGAGGTGCTTCAGGAGGTCCCGACCAGTTGCTGATCGGGCCCCCTCAGCAAGAACCGCCTGTCAGCCTTGCAGACGGGCCGATTCGGCACGGACCCAAGCGATCACCTCGGCGGCGGCGTCCGCGATGGGCACCATGCGCATCGTGCCGCCACGCGGCTTGAGCTCGATCTCGCCCTTGGCCAGTGACTTCTCGCCGAGGTTCACCCGGAGCGGGAATCCCACCAATTCGCTGTCTTTGAACTTCACGCCCGGACGCTCATCGCGGTCATCCAAGATCGCCTCGATGCCCGCGGCCTCCAGCGTCGCCGCCAATTCGCGGGCCAATGTCATGGGCTGACTCTCGGGCGCCACCGTCAGTGGCGTGATGCAAACCGTGAATGGCGCCACGCTGACTGGCCAGCGGATGCCGTCCTTGTCGTTGCACTGCTCGATGACCGCTTGAAGCGTGCGGGTCACGCCGATGCCGTAGCAGCCCATCACCGCCGGATGGCGAGACCCGTCCTCAGCCAGGAAGGTCGCATTGAGCTTCTCAGAATACTTGGTGCCCAGCTTGAAGACATGGCCGACTTCGATGGCCCGGCGGATCTTCAGCGGTTGCTGAGTCTCCACGCACGATTCACCCACCTTGACGGTGCGGAGGTCGTACCAGGCCGTCACCTTCAGGTCGCGATCCACCTCGACATGGCGCAGGTGAAACCCGTCTTCGTTGGCTCCGGTGGTCATGCCCCGAGCCCCGCGCAGGGCTTCGTCGGCATACACCGGCACCGTAGGCGTCTTGAGGGTGGCACTGACCGCGCCCAAGGAACCCGGGCGGGCACCAAGCAACTCGACAATCTCGTCGGCAGTCGCCTGACGCACTTGGACCGCGCCGGTCTTGGCCATGAGCTTGGCCTCATTGAGCGAGTCGTCGCCGCGAATCAGCACCAGGATCGGCTTCGAATCCGCAACGAACACCAGGGTCTTGATCTGGTGCCGGGCCGAGACTCCGTAGGGGGCCGCCGCCAAGGCTTCAATGGTGACCACGCCTGGGGTGGCAAATTTATCGGGTGCAGCACCCGAGGATTCCGTGGGAGTCGCCTCGGCTGGACCGCGGCTGATCGCCTTCTCAATGTTGGCCGCATACTTGCCGGACTCGCAATAAACCACGTCGTTCTCGCCGGTCTCCGCAGGCACCATGAACTCGTGGGAATAGTTGCCGCCGATGACGCCGGTATCGGCCTCGACCGGGAAGGCCTGCAAACCGCAACGGGCGAAGATGCGGTTATAGGCGTCGTACATCTTGTGGTAGCTGGCCATCGCGCCGGCATCGGTGGCGTCGAAGGAATAGGCGTCCTTCATCAGGAACTCCTTGGCGCGCATCAGGCCGAAGCGGGGGCGGATCTCGTCCCGGAACTTGGTCTGGATCTGGTAGAAATTCTTCGGAAGCTGCCGATAGGAGTTCAGCTCGTTGGCCGCCAGCGAAGTGATGACCTCTTCGTGGGTGGGCCCGAGGACCCACTCCTTGCGGGCCGAGTCCCGCACCTTGAAGAGCACCCCGGAAGCCGTTTCGTAGCGCCCGGACTGCTGCCAGATGTCGATGGGCTGCAAGGCGGGCATGAGCACCTCGATGCCGCCAGCCCGGTTCATTTCCTCACGGATGATCTGCTCGATCTTGCGCAACACCTTCAACCCGAGCGGCAGGAATGTGTACAGGCCTCCGGTCAGCTTTCGGATGAGGCCCGCGCGCAGCAGCAGTTGATGGGAGACGATCTCCGCATCCGCGGGGGTTTCCTTGAGGGTGGGGATGAAGGTTTGAGACCAAAGCATAGGAAAGTTTGTAGGGGTGTGGGGTCGGGAGGCCAGTGGGAAAGAAAGAGGCCCCTGGGTTCACCCGAGGGGCCGATGGAATTTTGCCGGAGCCTCAGGCTCAGACAAAGCGGTCTGGGAGACTCACTTCACCGTGTTGACCAGCGGAGCCATGCCCTGGATTCGGACCTCAAGACGGTCGCCGGACTCGATGGGCCCCACACCGCTGGGCGTGCCCGTGAGGATCACGTCACCCGGGAGGAGCGTCATGTTGGTGGAAATGAAGCTCACCAGGTGGAAGCAGTTGAAGATCATCTGGCTGGTGTTGCCGTTCTGTCGCAACTGACCGTTCTGGAAGAGCTGGATGCTCAGGTCATGCGGGTCGATCTTGGTCTCGATGTAAGGCCCTAGCGGCGTGAACGTGTCGAAGGACTTGGACCGGGCAAACTGGCTTTCGCTGCCCTGGATCGTCCGATCGGTGATGTCCTGGGAGGCCGTGTAACCAAAGATGTAACGAGCTGCCGCAGCCGGGGTCACATTGCGCATCTTGCGACCAATCACCACGGCCAGCTCAGCCTCGAAATCGTTCCGATGGTTGGCGAACGGAATCTCGATCTTGGAACCGTCGGGGATGAGCGAAGTCGGGGCCTTGAGCCAGAAAAGGGGCTCCTTGGGCAGCGCCATCCCAGCTTCCCGGGCATGATCTGCATAATTCAGACCCACCGCGATGATCTTGGACGGCTGAACTGGGGTCAGCGTCTTGACGCCCTTGAGCGGAGTCGGTTTTTTCTCGAAGGATGGGGAGCCGAAGACATCGCCCTGAAGCCTGAAGATCTCCCCGTCGACGACCTTGGCGTGGAAGATCTCCTCACCCTTTTGGAACCGCCCGATGGCTGCCATAGGCGTGCTTTATATCACCAACAATGATTCAGTCGCAAGCCAAAGACTCAAACGCCGTCAAGGAAGTTTTGATCGTACCCCCGAAAGGAAAAACTTCAGCCAGACCAATCTCCTGGGGTGGAAGGGGCTTCAACCCGCCGGATTCCTTCGACGAGCGCACAGGACAAGCCGTGAGTGACCCACCAAGAGCCGCCGAAGCGTCGAAGCTGGCCCGAGGGGCCAGTAACTGGCGAAGATCGAATGCATGGACCGATAAGATCCCTCCAGCATGACCGATTCCAGAGACGCCTACTTGGATTACTTCGTGTCACCCGGCACGGACGGGGCGCGCAGCACTGTCAGCCACAGGCGTGAGATCGACTCCACCACCAGACGACGAAACCCCTGAGGAACGCCATTGTTCTCCCCGGCACTGACCAGAGAAAACCGTGCTTCCTGGACGGCGGCTGGGCTCGAGCTCGACACTTCGATGGAAACCGGGCCTGAAAATGGAGCGGCATTGGTGGCAGTGATCCAGCGAAGGATCGCTGTGTCCGTTTTTTCCGCGACCTCCACCGGATCGACCTGAACCCCCGCTGGCAACCCGCGGACCGAGACGGTCAACCGCATGTCCGCCCCGTGGCGGCGATTCAGCGTCACCTTCGACTCGTTGGTTTTGCCGGGCTCCAGTGATCGGGCCGCTTCAGCCATCGAAGCACTCCACCCGAGCTTCGGACGTTGGAGCGACAGCCGGTAGCGCTGGTCCCGACCGCCCCGCTGCAACAGGTTGCCCACCACCACACGGTACTCAGCGGTCTCGGGCGAAATCCAATCGAGCACCGGATCCGAGCCGCCGGCGTCATCGTTGCGGGCCAACTCCTTCCCGGAGGCGTCCTCGATCCGGAGCCAGGCATCGAGGGGAAAGCCCAACCCCGCAGCCTGGACCTCCAAGCGAAGAGGTTCTCCCTTGTGGCACGAAAGCCGGTAGCGATCTTCGTCGCCCGGACGGTCGAGGTCACCGGAAACGGCCGAGGGAATCTCCAGCGCCTGCGCCGTGGTCGCTACGTCATTGGGCTCACTTTCCACCCACTCCTTCCCTTCGCCCACCGGCAACTCCAAGGGCACCTCCCGGTGCGGAATCCGAAGGGAGTGGGAAATGGCTCCGGGGGCAATGGCCGAAGCGGGCACCTCAATGGTCTCTGACGAAACGGAAGATGCCCCCCAATCGCCCCAGCTCATCCGGGTATCAACGGTGCGACTGACGCCCAGTGGCCACGCATGCCGGGCCACGGGATCGGTGGTGACATGGAGTCGATACACCCCCTTGGGACTCCCACTGAAGCGCAAATCCGAGTCGGCCGGATAGGCAAACCCGAACACTTGGAGCACATAGGTTCCGCTGGTTTCCACACGCCAGGCGAGGATCGGGTCCAATGAGCGCACCTCATCATGGTTCCAAGCCACCTGCACGCCCCGAGCATCCAGCAGTTTGAGCACCGGATCCAAAGGCGATTGGAGCGTGTAGGCCTCCAGTCGGGCCACGAGGGTCTGACCGGCGCGGAGGTCCACCGCATAGCTGTCCACGTCGCCGTTCTTCTCGAGACGCCCGTTCACCTCGGCCGGGAGACTGGTCAACACCTGGGCCGAGGGCACCGCATCGTTGGGCTCCACCTCGGCCTGTTGCGGCCGCTGCGAGAGGATCAGAAAACGGGGTTCACTCACCCCTTCCGGTGAAAAGGCACGGATCACCCGAGGGCCCGCTGGGGCTTCCGGGGCGACACGGACACGGATGACACCGCTGTTGGTGGTGGGTTCCCAGGACACCCCGGGAATGTCCAAATCGAGCCGGGTGGGCCAGGGATCGAATTTGCCCACCAAAGTAACCGACTGGGTGGTCCCGATTTGGATCGCCGCGGGAAACACATGATCCAAGACCGGCACTGCAGCCTGAAGCGCGCCGAGGGTCAGCAGGGGCAAACACACCCACGGTGCCCAGGATCGACTTCTGATCATCCCGAAGAACCTCACGCGGTGAAGATCTCGCGGATGCGGCGCCCATTGTTCACCAACTGCACCGGCCGGCCCGTGTTGGTGTGGAGCACCTGGTTGGGATCGATGCCCATCTTCCAGTAGAGGGAGGCGGCGAAGTCTTCCGGACGATACACCGCCTCGGAGGCCGCGTAGCCTTTGGCATCGGTCGCACCGACCACCGCGCCCCGAGGACAACCACCCCCGGCCATGAGAATGGACATCGCATGGGGCCAATGGTCGCGACCGGCATCCTTGTTCACCTTGGGCGTGCGACCGAACTCGCCCAGCAACACCACCAGTGTGGAATCGAGCAAGCCTCGCTGGTCGAGATCCCGGATCAGCGCGGCGACCCCACGGTCCATGTTGCGGACCGAATCACCCTTGTACGCCTCGAAGAGCTTGGTGTGGTGATCCCATCCGCCGGAATTGACGGTGACCCACGACACCCCGACCTCCACCAACCGGCGCGCCATCAAAAGTCGCTGGCCAAAGTCATTCCGGCCGTATTCGTCCCGGACCTTCTTGTCCTCGCGGGATAGGTCAAACGCCGCTTGGGCCTGACTCGAGAGCACCAGATTGACGCTTTGCTGGAGGTACTGATCGAAGGTGACCGCCGGATCTTCGGCCAGGCGATCGGCATACCGAGCCATCGAGTCGAGCGCCCCACGCAATTCACGCCGGCTGGTCGCTCGCCCTTCGCTGATCTCCGAAGGCAGCACCACGTCGCGCACTTTGAAGTCGGCCGAGTTGGGCTGGCCATCGATTACGAAGGCTGAGTGCTTGCCACCCAGGAAATTGGGCCCACCGCTGCGGGTCACCGAGGGCATGGACACGTAGGGAGGCAGTCCCTGGTGCTGCCCGCGCTGCCATGAAACCACCGAACCGAAGGAGGGGTGGAAGGTGACGTGGGCACCGCAGGCCACCGGCACCGGCGTGGGGGCCCCGGTCATCAGGTAGTGATTTCCACCGCCATGGTTGGGGTCTTTGTGGCAAACCGAGCGGATCACCGTGGCCTTGTCGGCCACCTTGGCCAGTTCTGGCACCGCCTCGCTGAAGCGGATCCCCGGCACGGCCGTGGCAATGTCCTGAAAACTGCCGCGAATGTCCGACGGTGCACCCGGCTTCGGGTCAAAGCTCTCGTAATGGGACGGCCCACCATCCAGCCAGATGAGGATGCAGTTGACCGGTTTCCCGGAGTTCGGCACCCCCGGGGCTCCCGATTTCTTCAGGCCCACTTGCGACGCCACGGAGGTCCCCGCCTCGAGCCGCAACAAGTCGCCAAAGCCGGCGCCCAAGAGGCCACCCATTCCCAGTTGGATGAAATCCCGGCGGGGCATTCCAGCGCAGTTTCCCATGTTCGGTTTCATTTCAATGGTTGAGCACAAATTCCGGAGAGTTCAGCAGCGCCCAGAAGACATCCTCCACGGCAGTCTGGCGGGTGGCTCCTGTCACGCCAAACGCACGCAAAGCCGCCTGAAGCTCCGTTTCTGCAGGCTGGCGGTTGAGCAAGAGAAGGTACAGCTCACCGACCAGTTCGGACGGGCTCCGAGTGCTGTCGGCCAATTGACGGACGCGACCTTTCGGATCGCTGAGTTTGCCCTGCAGGATCTTGGAATTCATCAGGTGCAGGGTTTGCACAACGCTCAACTGGGCATCTCGCTCACAGGGACAATCGCTGCTGGGGTTGGGGCGGCCAAAGGCGTCCATGAAATGGGAGGCGATCTTGTAGCTCCAGGTTTGCATGGCACGACCTCCGGGCGGGACTGCGGAAAAGGTTTCTGGCACCCCGGTGACATCGCTCACCGCATCCACCAGCACCTCGGCCGGCAGTCTCCGACGGTAAGACCTGGAGAACTGACGGGTGTCGCCCAGATTGGTGGCATTGGGCACCGAACTCAGTTGGTAGGTGCGCGAAGCCAGGATTGTCCGCAGGAGATGCTTATGGTCATAGCCATGGGCGGCGAAATCCGCGGCCAAGGCGTCCAGCAAGGCCGGGTTCACACACGGGTTGGAACTGCGAAAGTCATCCACGGGATGGACCAAGCCCCGTCCAAAGAAATGGCCCCAGACCCGGTTCACCGCTGCCTTGGCAAAGAAGGGGTTCTCCGGAGCGGTCAGCCAATCGGCCAAATGACGCCGCGGATCCCGCGATTCGGACTTCGGGAGTTCAGGTCCCTCCGGCGGTCGGGGCGTCATCGCCACTCCGCTCACCGGATGCTTCACCTCGCCTCCCGGCGCGAAATAAAAGGTCTCGGTGCCTGCGGAGATC
>CANHYD010000113.1 GCA_947464705.1 Verrucomicrobiota bacterium
ACGCTAAGACCCCTTCAGTGCTCTTGGCAGGATTTTCAAAGTTCAATGCCACCGAACAGCGGGACGCCCTGAATACCTTGGCCTCCCGATCCACTTACGCCCGACCCCTGGTGGAAGCCGTTCGTAGCGGTGCAGTTCCGAAGGCCGCCCTGACTGCGGACCTCGTCCGCCAATTGCGCTCGCTCAAGGACCCCACCCTGGCCGCCGACCTGACCCGCATTTGGGGGGTGATGAAAGAAACCAGCCCGGACATGAAGGCCGAGGTAGAACGGGTCAAGCGCCTCTACGGAGCCGGCGGCTCCCAACCGGGTGACGGCCCCCGTGGCCGCGTGATCTTCAATCAGATTTGCGCCCAGTGCCACCATCTCTTTGACAGCGGCGGCCATGTCGGCCCGGACATCACCGGGGCCAATCGCGCCGATCTCGACTACCTGCTCCAGAACATTCTCTACCCCAACTCGGTGATTCCCAATGAGTATCTGGCCTCCACCGTCGAAACGAAGGACGAGCGGGTGCTCACCGGCATGATCAAGAGTCAGGATGCCAGCGGAATCACCCTGCAAACGGCCAACGACCTGGTCACCCTGCCCCGCTCGGAGATTCGCAAGATCGAGGCCACGGCCATCTCCATGATGCCCGAAGGCCTGATCGCCAACCTCACCGAACAGCAAACGCGGGACCTGCTGTATTACCTGAGCCGACCCGGTCAGGTGCCGTTGCCCGCCGGTTCGAAGTGACCGGCCTGGGCCAGACACCGGAACCGCCCGTGGTCGATCAAAGGCGATTGCCGCCCAAAGGCCCCACCGGCTTCTGGGTGACGCCAGGGCTTTGGAGGACCTTGCTGTAGTCGTCGCAGGCCACCGAATATTGAAAGCCCTGACCGGTCCCCGCTGCACCGAACCGGCCCCGCTTGTCGAGGGCGATAAAGTTGATGCTGAGGTCGTAGCCCTTGGGGTCCAAGGAGGCGATGCGATGCAGCGTGGCCAGGCAAGCCTCTGTGGGAGACATCCCCTGCCGCATGAACTCCACCACCAAAAACGAACCGCAGTAGCGCATCACATTCTCGCCGATGCCGGTGGCGCCGGCACCGCCCACCGTGTTGTCCACGTAGAGACCGCCGCCGATGATGGGCGAATCGCCCACCCGACCGGGAATCTTGTAACCCCAACCCGACGTGGAGCACGCCCCGAAGATATCGCCCGACGGGCTCAACAGCAGGAGTGCAATGGTGTCGTGGTTGGGTGCCTTGGCCTTCTCGGCCTCCTGCGCCTTCTTCCAGTTCTCCCAACCCGCCTTCTGACCCGGGGTCACCGCCGGGCCCTCCTCGAACTTTCGCTCGCGGGCGAACCGCTGCGCCCCCTCGCCCACCAGCATCACATGACGAGTTTCTTCCATGACGCGGCGCGCGATGGAGACCGGGTGCTTGAACCCCTCGACAGCGGCCACCGATCCAGCCTTGTGCCCTGGACCGGACATGATGCAGGCATCCAACTGAACCACACCATGGGCCGCCGGAATCCCTCCCAGGCCAACGCTGGGATTGGAAAGGTCGGCCTCGGCCAGTCGCACCCCTTGCTCCACGGCGTCCAAACCGGATTTTGCAGAGCGGAACACTTCCAGAGTCCGATCGTTGGCCGGCTTGCCGAAGGGCCAGGTCGAGATGACCAATGGCGGCTTGGCCGAGGCATCCGCCTCCCGACGCGAGGTCGAGCCCGTCTTGCCGTTGCCCGACTTCGAGTTGGCGCCGATGAGCGGAGCGCCCGCGATAGCCGCCAGCGATGAACCCACGAATGCCCTGCGAGGAATCTTCATGGACCAGAGGCTCCCCAAGAAACGCACCGATGCAAGCATCTGCAGGCAACTCTAGAAATTTCACGCCTGTTCAGGGCCTCGATGGACCGTTACTTTGAGCGCCAAGACTTATGCCGGCCGAGACGCTCATCATCGTACCGACCTACAACGAGCGGGAAAACCTGCCCGAATTGGTCCGCCGGCTCGGCTCGCTGCCCGTGCCCGTCGATTTACTGGTGGTGGACGACAACTCACCCGATGGCACTGGCCAAATCGCCGATGATCTGGCCTCAAAGAATCCGTGGGTCCACGTGCTGCACCGCACGGTGAAGGACGGCCTGGGTCGAGCTTACGTGGCCGGGTTCCAATGGGCCTTGAGCCGCGAGTATCAGTTCATCTTCGAGATGGACGCCGACTTTTCCCACAATCCGGCAGACATCCCCCGCTTTCTCCAAGCGGCTCAGGAACAGAAGGCGGATCTGGTGCTCGGCTCGCGCTATTCGGGCGGCATCCGAGTCATCAATTGGCCGCTACCCCGGCTGCTTCTTTCGCTCTGGGGCGGCTTCTACACCCGAATCATCACCGGGATGCCCTTCAGCGACCCGACCGGGGGCTTCAAGTGCTTCCGACGGGAGACATTGGCGGCCATCGATGTGGGTTCGGTCACGGCCAACGGCTACAGTTTCCAGATCGAACTGACCCATCGCGTTTGGCGCAAGGGACTCAAGATCGCCGAAGTGCCCATCATCTTCACCGACCGGGAACAAGGGGTCTCCAAGATGTCCCGGGACATTGCCATCGAAGCGGCCTGGATGGTTTGGCGCCTCTTGCTGGAAAACCGCCTGCGCCGGCATCCCGACACGACGCCCCATTGACCCCGGGGGAGACGAGCAGTCGCAATGCAAATCGCGCGTAGCGGGTCGCCCTTGGCACTCCCTGTCGCCTACGGCAATCTCGAGGGGTATGCGTTCGCAATCGCTGGCCTTCCTGGAAACCCTCGTCAACACCCCCAGCCCCGTCGGGCATGAGACGCGCGGCCTGCGCGCCTGGCTGGACTACGCCGGCTCCTACGCCGACGAGACCTTTTCCGACGCCTACGGCAACTGCGTGGCCGTGCTCAACAAGGGCGGCGGCCCCCGACTGATGCTGGCGGCTCATGCCGATGAAATCGCGATGTCGGTGAACTTCATCACCTCGGAGGGGTTCATCCATGTCCGCCGAACCGGCGGCATCGACCCGGCCATCACCAAGGCCCAGCGCGTCACTATCCACACCCGACAAGGCCCGGTTCTCGGCGTGGTCGGCAACGTCGCCCCACACCTCACCCGTGGTGACAGTGAGCCCAAAGCGCCCAAGATCCACGAGCTGTTCATCGACATCGGTGTCGCCTCCAAGGAGGCCGCACTGAAACTGGTGCGCATCGGGGATCCGATCACGCTGAACGACCGCTTTGAGATGCTGCGCGGCGATCTGGCCGTCGCTCGAGCCTTCGACAACCGCATCGGCACCTTCGCTGTCGCCGAGACGCTCCGCTTGCTCAAGCCCATGGCCAAGAAGCTGAAGGTCGAAGTTTGCGCCGTGGCCAACGTGCAGGAAGAAGTCGGGCTGCTCGGAGCCCGACAGATCGCCTACTCGCTCAATCCGGAGACCGCTCTGGTGGTCGATGTCACTCACGCTACGGACTACCCCACCGTGGACCAGCGCGCTCACGGCGACATCAAGCTCGGCAGCGGCCCTGCATTGACGCACGGCGGCTGCAACCATCCGGCTGTCATCCAGCGCCTCGAAGAGGTGGCCGCGAAGAAGAAGATCCCCCTGCAGCATGAGGCGATGAGCGCCACCAGCGGCACCGACACCGATGTGATCTTCTGGACCCGCGGAGGCATCCCCAGCGGCCTCATCAGCCTGCCCAACCGCTACATGCACTCACCGGTGGAAATGGTGAACCTCAAAGACCTCGAATACATCCCCGAGCTGATGGCCGGCTTCGCGCTGTCCATCGCCCAGGGCGAGAAGTTCAAGGTGGTCATCTGACCCCCCCCCGAGCGATCCGACGCCGGGCCGCACGCCCGGTGCGGATCCGTGCTCATTCGACCGAGGCCGCCTCCAGCTCCGCGAGCTTGGTGGCAGCCGCCTCCCAATCGGTGCTGGCCTTGTGCAGGTCGTGAGCCACGACCCGGATTTGCTGCTGAAGCTCCTGCGACCGACCCGGCTTGGTGTAGGTCTCAGGCTTTTCCATTTCGGCCGTCAACTGGACTTGCTTGGCCTCCAGCGTGGCAATGCGTGCCTCCAGCGTGGCCACATGCTTCTTCTGGAACCCCATCGCCTTGCGCGCCTCGGCGGCTAGCTGACGGCGTTCCTTGGAGGAGGTGGTGATCACCGGCTTGGAGGAGGAGACAGCCGGGCCACTGGCGGCAGGCCGACCATTGGTCAACCCGCTGCCGGCGGAGGAAGCCGTCAATGCCACACGCGCCGAGGAGGCCTTGGTCTTCTCGAGGTAATAATCGTAGTCGCCCGCATACGGAGTCAGCACACCGCCGCTGATGTGCAGCACGCGGGTGGCGATCGCTCGGATGAAGTACACGTCGTGGCTGATGAAGACGAGGGTTCCGATGAACTCGCTCAGGGCGGCCACCAGGGCATCGATGCTGGCGATGTCCAAGTGGGTTGTGGGCTCGTCCATCAAGAGCAGGTTCGGCGGATCCAGGAGCAACTTCACCAAGGCCAGGCGGGTCTTTTCACCACCGCTGAGCACGGCCACCTTTTTGAAGACGTCGTCATCCCGGAAGAGGAAGCAGCCCAGCAACGATCGGATGTACAGGTCGGTCACCCGGGCCGGCGTGTCGGAAGCCTCCTCCAGAACGGTCCGCTCGGGCTGGAGCATTTCGGTGCGGTACTGGGAGAAGTAACCCACCTTGACCCGAAGTCCGAGATCCCGCCCGCCCGCTTGGGGCGTCAGATTGCCCGCCAAGAGCTTGAGCAACGTCGACTTGCCGGAGCCATTGGGCCCGACCAGCACGGTCCGATCTCCCCGTTGCGCCTCAAACTCCAAGCCGTTGTAAATGATGTTCTGACCATAGGCGAAATCGACCCCCTTGAGGGTGATCACCCGCTGACCGCTCTTCTCCGGTTGCGGGAATGCGAAGTCGACCGTCGATGCGGCCTGCTCCGGCGCATTGATCTTCTCCATGCGGTCGATTTGCTTGAGCTTGGCCTGGGCCCGAGTCGCCGTGGTGTTCTTGGCCCGGAATCGATTCACGAAGTCCATCAGGCGACCGATCTCGCGCTGCTGGTTCTTGAAGGCGGCCAATTGCTGCTCCTGCTGCGCCTCGCGCTCGTCCAGGAAAGCGTCGTAGTTGCCGGTGTAGCGGTAGAGCCGCTCGTTGCGGATCTCGACGATGCCGGTGACCAACTGGTTGAGAAACTCCCGGTCGTGCGAAATGACCAGGATCGCTCCCGGGTAGTTCTTCAGATAGCCTTGGAACCAGATCAAGGTCTCGAGATCGAGGTGGTTGGTGGGCTCGTCGAGCATCAGGATGTCCGGCTCCTGCACCAACAACCGGGCGAGATGGGCCCGCATCACCCAACCGCCGGACAATTCGCGCGCCGGCCGGTCGAAGTCCGTATCGCGGAAGGCCAACCCCTTGAGCAGGCGCTTGGCCTTGGCGATGGCCGGGCCATCGGCATAGAAATGATAGTCCTCTTCCGGCTCGGAACCGGGCACATGCTGGCTTGTGGCGATTTCCAGGACTGTCTGATCACCCACGGGAGCGCTCTCCTGAGGCAGGAACCCGACTGTCGTCCCACGCTGGAAAGTCACCAACCCGTCATCGGGTTCCTCCTGCTGGAGAATGAGTTTGAAGAGCGTGGACTTGCCGGCGCCATTCGGGCCCACCAGGCCCAAACGGTCCTGACGGTTGAACTGCAGGGACAGGTCCGAAAACAGGGTCCTTCCGCCATACCCCTTCGACACATTGGAGACAGTCAGCATTGCTGGAGACAACCCTAGGCAATAACCCGGGAAAGCGGGACTTGTATTTTGCGTGGACGGCAATCGGGCCACTGAGAATTTTCGCAAATTCCGTCGAGCGTGTTGACAAGGCCCTCAACCTTCTTCATAAAGCGCGCCGGTTTTGGCGCCTCGGTAGCTCAATGGTAGAGCAGTTGACTCTTAATCAATTGGTTCTAGGTTCAAGTCCTAGCCGGGGCACCACTTCGTTCTTCTTCATTTCCCCGAAATTCATTCCCAAAATTCTGTTTCCGGGAATTTTTTCTGGGACTTGTTTTCGAACCCCTTCTCACAACCGCGGTTTTTCAGAGACGGATGTTCCAACGGTGGGTTTCTCAGAACCAGCACACTGATAAGCGACACTCCAAACCGACACCGCTAAACCGACGCCCCTAAAAGCGTCACACAAAGGTGCTCCCTGAACGGAGCTTGATTGATCGATGACACGGTCCTTTTTTGACTTGGCCCGAACCGTCTGGGTCTTCCTGTTGGTTTCCCTATCCGCACGGTCCTCGGCGATCGTCTTCGAGAACATGTCTGGGGTGACCACCAACTACTACATGTTCGGCCGCCAGTACGGCGACGACATCAACTTGGCCGGAGGTGGGCGCATCGTCACTCAGTTCACGTTCCTCTATTTCGGCAACGTCCCGACCAACCTGATCTCCCCGGGTGAGTGGCGGATCCGTTTCTACAAGAATGATGGCGCGCTGGAGAACCCCGCCGTCGCTACCTCCCAAAAACCCAACAGTCTGATCTGGGACAGCGGATTGCATCCGGTCCGACCCGGCTACCAGATGACCACACTGGCAGTGCCTCAGGTGACGGTCCCCGACCGCTTCACCTGGACGGTGGAGTTCTCCAATCTGCCGCAAGATTCAAAGAACGGAGCCGGACTGGTCTTGGCCAACCCGCCCACCATCGGTGCAACGCTGCCCGGCAAGACCTCCACCGTCATCGGGAGCTACACCGATTTCTGGATGCTCGAGGAGGCGGACATTCTTGATTCTTGGATCCTGCAAATCTTCAGCAACAACCCCAACGTCGGCCCTCAGGGAAATTTCTTTGCGCAGGTGGTCACCGTGGGCAATCCCAACAAGGCTCCGGTCTGGATTTCGGCAGCCCTCAACCGGCGAGTCTCCGAGGGGTCGGCGCTCTCATTCCAACTCCGGGCTACCGATTCCGACCTTCCGCCACAACCCCTGACTTACCGCCTCATTAGCGGCCCAGCCGGCCTGACGGTCAGCACCAACGGGATCGTGTCTTGGCGGCCGACCGAAGCGCAGGGGCCCAGCACCAATCGGGTCCGTGTGGATGTGCACGACGGGGTCGAAGGCACCTCACAGGAATTTGATATCGTGGTCCAGGAACAGAATCTCCCGCCGGCATGGACCGCCCCGGGCACGCGCCGTGTGAGTGAAGGACTTCGACTCTCGTTTCAACTCAAGGCCACCGACGCCGACCTGCCGGCCCAACCGCTGACCTATC
>CANHYD010000114.1 GCA_947464705.1 Verrucomicrobiota bacterium
AGACGATAGAAGGACTTCATAGGAGAGTGATCGTGGAAAAGACTGCCCGAAGCCCTGCCGGACCGCCAGCAGGACCTCGGGCACGCCGGCACAAAAAGCAAAACTACGCCGACCGCAGGACACTTATTGGTCATGAGACCGGCACGGGCCCGGCGGTGCAGGTCTAAATCCGGGAAGATCAGAGAAGAACGCGAAATCTCGGGTCTACCGTCATTGCGCTGCCGATATTCGTCTTGGGCTTCGAGTTATCGAAAAATATCGTGAACGTATATTTGTAAAGACTCGTTTTCGCCTCCTTGGGAACTTCAAACGAAATCCGGCCTCCAGTCGGTGCACTCCCCACCCTGAACTCGATCCTGGGTCCCTCGGTCTTAACGGGCAGGAGGCCAACCGCCAACGCTCCGATATGGCATGAAAAAGTCACCGCGGCCCCAGGTCGGACGGCTAACTCACCATCTAGGACCGGCGCCAAGGTATTGGTGGAGTAGGTCACGCGGCCGAACGTGTCCAAGCCAATGACGACATCGGCCACCGCCAACGCATCGACCTTCTTGAGTTTGGGTGCCGCCTTGGAGGCCTTGGCGACGGCCGAGGTCTTGGAGACGGATGGTTTCTTGGTTTTGCTGGGTGTTTTCATGTTTTTTTCTTCAACGAGCGTTCATCGCCCTTGAAATCCTTGAGCAACGGTCTTAGCGGCCACTCTTCGCTCATGCGTTCCTCGGAGATGCCGAGTCGGTGGGCCATTCGCATTGACTCCAACGCCCGGTCTTTCTGTCCCGCCATCGACTCAACGATCGCGCTGACCAACCATGCATCCGGGTTCTTTTGAGATTCGGAGAGCAAACGCCCCAATTCGGTCATCGCTTCGGCGGAACGTCCCAAAGCGGCCAGGCAAAGGGACCGATCCATGCGATCATTCGCAGAATTGATGGCGTGCTTGGAGAGACGCCGGATTCTCTGATCCAGCGACCGGAGAGCGCGCTCGTACTCCACTAGTGCGCGTGCATGGCCTTCTGAGTCGCCTCGGGACATCAGCGCTTCGCCAAGGACCATGGCACACCCGATGTTGCCGGGAGCCTCTCGGGTTGCTCTTTCCAATTCCCTCAGGGCTCGGTCCGGCTCATCCACCAGCAACGCCCATCCCAACCTCATACGGATCTCGCCGGCCATCACCAGCGAAGGGTTGTTAGCGAGGGCTTCTTCCAAGAGTTTCCTCCCGGCAGGTCTATCTCCACGATGCAGCAGGGCCAAGGTGCCGGCATTCGCAGTCCCTTGGTAATTGCCGGGTGCTATCCGAGCGACTTTCTGGAATTCCTGCTCAGCCAAGTCGAAAAGCCCCTCGCCCATCAAAAACTTACCCCTCAGATTGTAGGCGTACCAATCGCCACGATCCAGGGCGGTGGCCCGGTCGAACTCGGCGGAGGCTTCCTCAGTCTGCCCCATCTTTCCCAGAGCCCACGCCAGATCCACCCGGGCCCGACTGTTGGATCGACTCAGCTCCAAGGCTTTGCGGAGATGCGGTACTGCCTCAGAAGGTCGGTCGGTCAACACCAGGATCATCCCCAGGACAGCGCTGGCTCGCCCGGACGCGGGTTTCCGCAGGGCATTCCTCTCGGCGACCGTCTCGGCCAGGATAAGATCCTCGGGATCCTGATTCTGCTCGAAGGTCCAGAATAGCGCCTCGGCATAATCGGCACAAATATCTCGATCCTCCGGGCGTTGGGTGTGGGCCAACCGAAGGTCCCGGACCGCCTTCTCGAGACTGCCCTTCACATGTCGATTCCGGAGGGCACCCAGACCCTCCAGGTGCAACTCAGCCACCTGTGGATCAACCGGGGGCGAGGGTTCCTCGGAAACGGCCGGCACGTGGGAACCACCGGAGCCACCCCCCTTCGATCCGGAAGCCCCCAGCCATCCGGCCAACAGCCCAGCCAAACGCTCCTCGAACTGAGCGAGGGTCTCTTCCGGTTTCTGGGTGACGTCGCCCGAGCGTCGTTCGATGAAGGCCCCGTTGGCGGCACGGGCCTGCAAGCTCACCTTCAACCGCCGTCGGTTGAGTGCGGCAGAGACGCTCCCCTCGACAACCAGGTCGGCCGCCAACTTGGAACCCGCCAACGCGGCATTGGTCACGCCATTCTCCACCGCGTCGCGTAGCGGCGAGAAACGCAGGGTTTTGGATTCCGCGACCCGCTCCTGAAGCCGGGCTTCGACCCGCTCGGCCAGACCAATGCCGAAATCGTCGGCCCGAGGGTCCGCCTCGAGGGAGTGGAACGGCAGGATGGCCAAACGCTCTGTCCGGGGCGAAAGCCACCGCCAGCCGAGCAGGCCACCCAGAATCAGCAGGGCAACACCGACACTGAGGGCCGTCCACGGCAACCGCCGGACCGGGTGGGGCGTCGGATCCGCAGCGGGCTCGGACACCAGCAGCACCTCGGCAACCTGCCCTTCAATCAATGCTCCCGGCGGCTTCCAGAACGGGGCGACACCGGCCTCGCCCACCTCATGGACTTCGACCGGAAGGTCGATGCCTTTCATGGCATAGCGGCCATGCCGCTCCCAGCGCACCGCTCCCAAATCGCCGGCTCCACGCGCGACGGCCTCACGGGCGCTCTCGAAGACAAGCGAACTGGTGAGGATCTGATCCGCCCCGGCCAGCGACATCAGGCGCGCGCAGAGGTCCACCTGGATCCCATAGAGATCGTGGACCCGTCGATGGTCCGCTTTCTCGATCACCACTTCGCCCAAGTGAATTCCGACCCGGTCCCGTAAGGGAGTCTCGTCGGGGCGGGCAGAGTTCCGGAGCGTGTTCTGGAGACCCAACGCGAAGAGCACCGCGTCGGAGGGTCGCGCGAAGGCCAGAAAGAACGAATCGCCCGCGGTGCTGATCTCAGCCGCCTCCGGAAATCCTGCCAGCAGCCGCCGAACCATATCGTGGTGCTCCTGGATGCGACGGACCCCAAGCCAATCGCCCAACCGCTGCTTGAGTTGGGTCGACCCCACCAGGTCGGTGAACACCAGGGTCACCAACCCGGTCTGATGCTTCCGGCTGAAGGCTTGAATTCGGCCCTCATTGCCGGCTTTGTCGACTTCAACTCTCATCGGTAACCCATACACCAATCGACCGCAGAATCACCGCCCGGTTTGAACTTGGAGTTGCGATCAACAATGACTACCGATCGCACAATAGATCGCTTTTTTCTGGTCTGACTCTGCAGATGATCCTCAATTGATCCGCTTATGCAACCCACACCCGTCATCAAAGTGCTCGCGTTGAGCAACCAGCAACGAGCCGACCTGCTGGAGCAGTCGGCCTGGTCTTTGAGTTTTACCCGGACCGACTTGATGATTTTGGCTGAATTCATGAAGGCCTGCTCCGGGGAGGCGGGCACCGTGCTGTGTAAGGAGGGCGATACCGATTCCTTCCTGGGGATCGTCATCGAGGGCGGGGCGACCGTCCTGAAATGCTCCTCGGACGGGTCCCAGTCGGTGGTGGGTCGCTTGGGCAAAGACAAATCCTTCGGCGAAATGTCGGTGCTCAACCGCGAACCGCGTTCGGCCACGGTGGTGGCTGACACCCATGTCCGGTTGCTCGTCCTGCAACGGGGCGAATTCGACCGGCTTCTCGACAGCCAACCCAAGCTGGCGGCCAAGTTCCTGCTTCGTATTGCGCGGCTCCTCAGTCAACGCTTGCGCGAGACCACCGGCCAACTGGCCGAGCACCTCGCCTAGGTGCCTGCTCATTAATGAGTTTCGCCCCCCAATTCCGCGAGACCCGTTGGACACAGGTCCGGCGGGCAAAACTCGATTCGCCCGAGGGTCAACGGGCCCTGTCGGAGCTGTGCGCTGCGTACTACGAACCGGTCACGGCCTTCTTGCGACGCACCCTGCCGGCACCCGACCCAGACGCGGCACTGGAACTCTCCCATGCCTTCTTCGCCCGACTGATGGCCGGCGGGGCCATCGCCCACGCCAGCGAAGACCAGGGGCGGTTCCGATCCTACCTGCTCGGGGCCCTCAAGCACTTCGTAGCCCGACAGCGGGAGGCCGAGGGACGGCTCAAGCGGGGCGCGGCGATCGAACACCTATCGACCGATGCTTCACCGGATGGGCGACCACCGCTGGCACTTCCCGACCCGGGCCAACTCTCACCCGACGAGGCCTACGATCGGCAATGGGCGCTGACTGTGCTTCGGCGGGCGATGGAGTCCCTGCAGCAGGAATGCATCCACGAGGGGCGCGGCGAATTCTTTGAAGAGGCCAAGCCCTGGCTCACCGGAGATGCAGGCCATGGCGACCAGAAGGACCTGGCCCGGCGCATCGGGATGAACGAGACGGCCCTCAAGGTGGCGATCCACCGACTCCGGCGGCGATTCCGTGACCGGCTGCGGGCTGAGATCGCGGCCACTCTGGAACATCCCGAAGGGATTGAATCGGAGCTCCAGGCGCTCTTTGCGGCGCTGGAAAGAAAGTCGATGAATCCCGGTAACCCTTCGCCCGTGCCACGGCAGGAAACCGGTGCATGAGCCTCTCGACTCCTTCGGCCGCCCAATGTCCGCGATGCGGCTCGGCCCTTGACCCGGCCGCCTCGCAAAATCCCTGCCCCCGATGCCTCTTCGCGGCGGCGATGGCTCCCACGCAACCGGGTGGGGCAGCCCAAACGCCTTCCGAACCCCTCAGCCCGGCGGCCCTGGCCCCGCACTTTCCCCAGTTGGAAATCCTCGAGTGCCTCGGCCGCGGCGGCATGGGCGTGGTGTACAAAGCCCGGCAGAAAGCTCTCAACCGGTTCGTAGCGCTCAAGATCCTGGCCCCAGAACGCAGCACCGACCCGGGCTTCGCCGAGCGGTTCACCGCCGAGGCCCGGACGCTGGCCTCGTTGAATCACCCCAACATCGTCACCATCCACGACTTCGGCGAGTCGGGCGGATTCTACCATCTGGTGATGGAATACGTCGACGGGGTCAACTTGCGCCAGGCGATGACGGCCGGCCGGTTCACCCCGGAACAGGCGCTGGCCATTGTCCCGCCCGTCTGCGAGGCGCTCCAGTACGCGCACGACCACGGCGTGGTGCACCGCGACATCAAACCGGAGAACCTGCTGCTCGATCAGCAGGGCCGAGTGAAGGTGGCTGATTTCGGAATCGCCAAGCTGCTCGGGTCTGCGACGGCGGGAGGCCCCGGCACGGCCGCAGCGGACACGGTGCCCGCAGACGCGCCGCCTGCGGGCGCGGGCGGCATTGAGACCCTCGGAGCCTCGGCTGCCGGCACGCCGCAGTACATGGCACCAGAACAACGGGACCGCGGCCCGGTCGACCACCGCGCTGATATCTACTCGCTGGGAGTGGTGCTGTACGAACTGCTCACCGGGGAACTGCCGGGCCACTCCCTCAAGAATCCCTCCCGCCGGATCCAGATCGATGTCCGACTCGACGAGGTGGTCCTCCGTGCACTAGCCGTGGCGCCCGAGCTCCGCTTCCCAACCGCCACCGAATTCCGAACCCGCGTCGAGGCGCTCACCGCCCCGGCGACGCCAGCCCCGATCCAACCGCCGCCCATCCAGGTAAACACTTCCGCACTCTACTGGTCGCTGGTGCCTTGGGCACTGACCTACCAATGGATGGTTGCTAGCATTCTCGCATTGGCCGGATTCAACGAAGCGGTGCGGGCCTTGATGGGTTGGAGTGAAGGAAACTATACAGGTTGGGCCGTTTTCTTAATCGTATTCTATGGACTTCGTTCCGATCGTTATTCTCTAGCCAAACTCAAGGCCGATCAGTGGTTGAGCACCCTGGAAACTGGTGGTCGTCGGGCGCTGAACCGACAGGCTGCATTGTTCTTCCCGCTCCTGGCGGGGGTCGCCTGGATGGCTACCCGCCCGGTATTCGGGCTGGACCCATCGATTCGACTGGGCCTGGCGCTCGCACACCTTGCAGTGGCCGCATTTCCCTTCGTCCTGCTCATGCAGGCCAGCAACCCGAAGCCTTCCCCAATAAGATTAGGCCGGCAAATCAGAGACTTTACCCTACCAGTGGTTCTGCTGATCTCGGTCACAGTGGCAAGCCTTGGTGGCGGACGGCTCGAAAGCCTCGTTCACCGGCTCGCGAACAAATTCGACAAGACCCCGGTCGTACCGGGCACGTGGCCGCCGGCGGTGGCGCCCCCTGTTCTGGGCCCTCCGGCTCAGGGGACCATCACGCTCAGACAGGTTTCGAATGGGACAGTGCCCAGACTCCAAATCCTCCCGGCTCAAACCCCGGGTGAAGTGGCGGCCCGGACAATCGTCAAGGAAATTGTGCTGGAAGGTTTCACCAACCTCACGAGTTCTCTAGATCCCTATTGCAGATCCCACACGCCGTTTCGACCCGGGGAATCTCTGGAGGTCTGGACGAAGCGATCCGATGGGCAACTCGAATCGGACCATGAGCAACCTTCCACCTACCTGCATCGCGAGAGACGCAGGCAAATCCTCGGGATAGTTTTCCGCCTTCCCAAGAACTTCACAGGGTCCAAGGCAGCGTTGATCGAGGAACTCGGGCTCCAGCTTGAGGGGCGCACACTCCGGCTCCCAGAGGGTCAACCAATGACCCTCTTCGGGCAGACCAACGTCGACGGATCCTGGTTGGCCGGCGGCCTGACCTTTCGCAGGACGTTGCCCGATGATCGCGAGCCGGCCGTGGCAGCCGTTCGGTTGGCAAGCCAGCATCCTCTGGGAGAAAGCAGCATCTTGGCCGATTGGACAGGCAACGTTCCTCCGGGCCACGCCCTCGGCCTGCGGGTCGGCGGCAGCGAGGCGGGAAGAGCCCACGTCAATTGGGATACGCACCCGGGTCGAAATTCCGTCGCCTTCAGAGGCCATTGGCACTGGATGGCACACCACCATGATCAAGGCAACGGCTTCGACACCGCGCCCGCGCTGAAGCAGCTCGAGGCGCTGGCCGCAAACGGCCCGCTGCAGGTCACCAACGGTCATCCGCGCACCCTCTTCGCCGTCACCAACGCCCTCGGGGAGAGCTATAGCTTGGCCATCGAACTCCTCAGCGCGAAAGACACGGATCCCTAGACCCGTCGCCTGACGCTCCTCGGAGGACGATGGGGCAAAAAAGCCCTTTGCCTTCGACGCCGGCTTCCGGACTCTCCAAGGGTCTCGTGCAACACCATCCGAAGCATTACTGCGGGGTCTTTGGCATCCATGGGCATCCGAATGCCGCCGAACTGACCTACTACGGCCTCTACGCCCTTCAGCACCGTGGGCAGGAGAGTGCCGGCATCGTCACCACCGACGGCAAGACC
>CANHYD010000115.1 GCA_947464705.1 Verrucomicrobiota bacterium
AGGGCGAAACGCCGAGAGCTTTCGGGCTTTGCCGGATTCGTAGCCTTGGAAAGCACCCAGATCAATGATGCAGCCGTTGAAGGTGTAGCTGGTGATCTTGACGGTCCGGCCAGCCCATTCGTTCTTCTTGGCGCCGGCAACCTCGTTCAAATCTTTGGGGCAGAACAGCACCTTCGGGGTGGTGAGGAATCGTCCCAACTGCCCCATCATGAAGAAGGGCTGCTGCGCCAGGGACTTAGAACCCGCGCTCAGCGGCATCTTGTTGTCGCCTGCGCCATCGGGAATCGATGCCGGCACCGCTTGGCCCGGAGTCTGGGACGGGGCACTCCCATCGTTGACCGCGGAATAAGCCCAGCCGGTTCTGCATCCGGTGAGGCCCCAGGTCGGACCCGGCAGGTCGTCTTGGTTGTCGGAGGCAAACATATGCGAACTGAGCATGATTTGTTTGCAACCGCTCAAGTCGATGGTCGCCAAGGCCTTGTCTTTCGCCTTGGACAGAGCCGGCAGTAGCATTCCGGCAAGGATGGCGATGATGGCAATGACCACCAACAACTCGATGAGGGTGAAGCCGTCGCGCTGATTGCGCCCACGGCCAGAGAGAGGTGCAGGATAGAGGTTCATGCAAAAAGGTTTGTTGAACGACAGTCTAAGTGGTTGCCGAAATGAAGCGACCCGGGAGACGAATCGTCAACGCCTGAGTTGCGAACACTCAAGCACGGTTCCAAGGCGAGTGTCCCAACCAACGACGTAGGCCACCGTCTGGGTCAGGATCACTCGACCTTTTTTTGATCAAAACCCTCAACGAGGCGCAAAAACCGAATTGCCGAAGAGCTGAAGGTTCCGCGGGCTTGCTCGAAACTGTCAAAGACGGCCGTCCTCGGCCGACCACCACCCTCCGAGATCCGGCTCTGGAAAGCCGTCCCCGGGCCAGCAGGACTCTCGTCCCGACCCAAGGTGGTTCCCGTTGGCGCCGAGGACGGCCTTGGCTAGGTCATCGAAAGCCCGCAGGTGGCCTTCGACGCGTCGGCGTGCGTACCCCTCGGCGGTGCCCATGCGGATCAGGAAGGGCCAGTCACTGGCCTGAGCCAGCAGCAGTTCCCGGCCTGCTTTCCGGGCCCATTCACCCAGGCGCCCCCCATTGAAATCGCCGGATTCAATAGCGGTGATGGCCGCACGGGCCACTGAAACCATCCTCGCCCCGGCCGAGCGCAGTCGCGGCTGGAGATCCGCATTGGAAGGGTCCAACCAAACCCCCAGATGACCGCCCGCCCCCCAAGTGGACTCGGCAGGCTGGGACACCCACGACTGGGTGGTGTCACCGGCTGCTCCCGACAGAGTCTGTGGACCGATGCCAAAGCGCGAAGCTTGACGCATCACGCCATCCAGAAACTCCGGCCCCTCGAACCACCAATGGCCAAAGAGTTCGGCATCGTAAGGGGCCACCACCACCGGCGTCCGCGTGAGTCCTGCCTGGGCTTGTTGGAGCTGATGCTGCCGCTGCGACAAGAAATGGGCCGCATGCTCCTCAACCGCTTGCAGGGCCTTGGAGCGATCGTAGAGCAGCTTGTCTCCGCCACCGCCGGTGACTCGATGGTACTTGAGTCCGCTGGGGTAGCGAACCCCGGCACCGGGGAGAAACCGCGACACGGATTCCCACTCCGCCTCATCGGACAGATCTCGGTGGAATTCCCGGTATCGAGGGTCTCCTGGGTATCCGCCCTGGCGGCTCCAGACCTGTCGGGCGCTCAGAGGGTCGCGCCCGAAAACCGTGATGCCTCCCGGGCTGCGAACCGGGAGAAAGATCGCAGAGGGTGCCGGAGGCGAACCCTTCAGGAGTCCATGGGTCTCCACGAGGCTATGGCGGACGCCTTCGGCCAACAGGTAAGGCTCCAACGCAGGAGTCCAGGCGCACTCCGGAAGCCAGAATCCCGAGGGGCGATGGCCGAATCGGCGCTCGTGTTCCCGGAGCCCCAGACGCAATTGAGCCCGGAGGCTCCCGGGTTCGATGGCCAGCAGGGGCAGCACGGGATGCGTGGCCGGACCCGCGAGCAGTTCCAGCCTTCCCGTCTGCGACCAAGCGGCAAAGGCTGCCGGCAGATCCCCTCCGCAGGCTTCCCACTCGTCCCAGACCTGGTTGTAGAAGGCACTGTGAAAGCGAGCCACCGCCTGCAACTCGGGGATCAGGCTCGTGCGCTCGCATTCCATCCGCGCCAGGTCCCGTCGCTCAGCCAAATACCGTTGTGTCCTAAAACACAGCAGCGGGTCCGCCCACATGGCGGCCAGTGTCGGAGTGATCCCCAGGCTGAATCGCCAATCCACGCCATCCCGGTCCCAACCCCGGATGAGTCTCAAAAGCGGCAGGTAGCACTCAGCCACCGCCTCAAACAGCCAGTATTCTTCGAGAAACCGGTCGTGATCCGGATGCCGCACCCACGGAAGGTGCGCGTGCAGCACGAGGGCGAGGGATCCGATCACCGGCGGTGCGCTCACGGAATGGCGTCCGGGAGTGGGAGCCCTGGGGTCGTTGGATGCGCACCGACCCCGCCCTGGACCGTTGTCTGCCGGGCCAGAGTCAGGATGGCCTTTCGGACCTCGTCCCCCTGCGGACACACCGCCTGGATGGGCACCTCAAAGCGACCGTCCGGTAATGCGCAGCGAAAGGTGAAGGATCCGTCCGGACGCAGCTCAACCGGGCGCCCAAAAATTGTCACACGCGACCCCGGTCGTGTGCTGCCAAAGAGAACCACCTCGGCATTGACGCGAAACCCGCATTCCTCTGGGGGTAAGCCCGAGTCGAGACCGGTCACACCCAAGGCCGAGGAGGACATTTCCGGGAACGGGATCGCCGCGATCACATCCGAAGAAGGCGCGCCGCCGCAGTTTGCCCCCTGCCCCGGTCGATCCGACACGACGGGCAGTCCCAGTTCCGAACTCCCGACAGCCTCCAAGAACCGCCGCTGCGGATCCAAGATCTGTTGAAAGTAGCTCGCGCTCACCCCAGGCCGAATGCCGTTGAGCGATTGAGGCGGGACGGTGGTTGGCGGCGCCTCCGCAGAGACAGAAGACGGCGGCAACGAGACGGGGCCAGAAGACGCCAAACATTCCCAGCGCCCCTGAGGAGACCTCATGCCAATGTCGGCGATGTGGCCGGCAGCCTGCGGTGGATCTTGAAGAAAGAGAAATCGCCGATCCTCAGGCAGGGCTCCTGCAGCGAGTATGGAATCGGGGTCGGTCAACGACCGGAGCCGCCATTCCGTAGGAGACGCTGTCGAGAGCGACGACTGGCTGGGTTCCTCCCAACCCAGCAGCAATGTCCGAGGATCGCATCCGGTCAGCCAAACGGCCGATGCGCTTCCTGCCAGTGCGGGAGAGCCTGGGCCCGATTCTCGAGTCGCAGATTCCAGAACCACCGGATCGCCCTCCAGAAGGATTGACGGTATCTCGGGCAACCCTTGGGGAATGCTTTCCGGGTCCAACTGAGATGCCATCAGATGTTGGACCCAGGGCAATTCTCCGATTGCCGACATCCCAGATTTGGACTCCGCCGGTGGCGAAAGATCCGGCTTGAAACTCTTCCGAGCCCCCCTGCTCCGGGACGCCTCTTTTCGAATTTGAATCGGCGTGGTCACCGGGGCCACGGAGCGACGGGAGGCACCTCCCCGGGTGGTTTTCGAGCGGCGGACGAAGACAAATCTCAACGGTGCCGCAGCCCCTTTTCCCACGAGCCTCTGCACTGGATTCGAGCGGCGGCGACGAATTTGCAACACCGCAAGTCGGGGGCCAAAACGCCCCAGAAGGGGCTGCGAGACGGGATCGGGGCCGAATCTCGGCTTAAACGGTCGGACGGGTCGCGGACTCGCAGCAGGCGGCTTTTGAGGACGCACGACACCACGACTCGGGGAAGAGCGGGACACCTTCTTCATGGGGGGATCCGAAGCAGCAGGACTTGGGTTCAATCCGATCGCCAAGGCGAAGATTGGAATTCAGTCGGGTGAGAAGCAACCGGTTTCCCCTGCGAGGCGACAGAATGCGGGACCGGCGCTTGAAGACGACTGGTGGGTCGTCTTCCGCTGTCGAACCTACCTTCCCCGCAAACCGTTGCGCCCTGCCGGGCGCACCCAACAAAAAAGGGCACCTGTTTCCAGGTGCCCTGTTTGATTCAATCCAGAACGATCAGGCGACCGACGGAGCCTCGTCGGCGGTGATGTCCATCACGACCGGCTCGTCCTCCGGAACCTCGACCAAGGCCTTCACCTTGATGTTTCGGTGCAAGTCGAAGCCAGTTCCGGCCGGGATGATGTGGCCCATGATGACGTTCTCCTTGAAGCCGCGGAGGTAGTCGAACTTGCCCATGGTCGCCGCCTCGGTGAGGACGCGGGTGGTGTCTTGGAACGAAGCAGCGCTCAAGAACGACTCGGTCTCCAAGGAAGCCTTGGTGATACCGAGCAGAACCGGTGCCGCCTCGGCAGGCTTACCACCCATCTTCTCGACACGGCTGTTCTCCTCTTCGAAGACCAGCTTGTCGATCTGCTCACTCCACAGGAAGAGCGTGTCGCCCGGCTCGGTGATACGAACCTTGCGAAGCATCTGACGGATGATGATCTCGATGTGCTTGTCGTTGATGGTCACACCCTGGAGGCGATAGACCTCTTGGATCTCGTTGACCAGATGCTCCTGCAATTCGTGCGGACCGCAGACGTCCAAGATCTCGTGAGGAACAACCGGGCCGTCGGTCAACTGCTGCCCCTTCTTCACGAAGTCGCCCTTATAGACGATGATGTGCTTACCGATCGGGATGAGATGCTCCTCTTCCACGCCGGTGTGAATATCCTTCACCACCACGCAGCGCTTGCCGCGGATGGAAGACCCAAAGTCCACAACGCCATCGATCTTGGAGATCTCGGCGGCGTCCTTCGGACGACGCGCTTCGAACAACTCGGCAACACGCGGCAAACCGCCGGTGATGTCCTTGGTCTTGGAAGCTTTTCGAGGGGTCTTGGCCAAGAGCGAACCAGCGCCGATCTCGTCGCCCTCGGAGACCACCAAGTGGGCTCCGGCGGGAATGGAGTACTGAGCCAAGGGATCTCCGGATTTGGGATCCTCGACGATGACCGTCGGGTGGAGGTCTTCCTTGTGCTCGATGATGACCATGTCCTCGGAACCGGTGGTCTCGTCGACCTCCTGCTTCATGGTGACGCCCTCGATGATGTCGAGGAACTTCACCAATCCCGCCTTCTCCGAGATGATGGGCACGTTGTACGCGTCCCATTCGATGAACACGTCACCCTTCTTGACCATGCCGCCATCGGGGATCGAGATGATCGAGCCGACCACGATGGAGTGCGTGTCGAGTTCTTTGCCATCCGGAGCGAGCAGGCTGACAGTACCGTTCTTGTTCAGAACGATGTTGTTGCCGTCGCCCAGGGGCACGACGCGCAGGTCGTTGTATCGAACCTTCGCATCCTGCTTGGCCTTGATCTGGGGCTGCTTGTAGGTACCGGTGGCAACGCCGCCGACGTGGAAGGTACGCATCGTGAGCTGCGTTCCCGGTTCGCCGATGGACTGGGCGGCGATGATGCCGACGGCCTCACCCTTCTTGACCAACTTGCCCGTGCCCAGATGGCGACCGTAGCACTTGGCGCAGATGCCGACCTTGGTTTCGCAGGTCAACACCGAACGGATCTTGACCTTCTCGAGACCGGAGCGGTCGATCGAGCGGGCCTTGACCTCGTCGAACTCCTCGCCGGCAGCGATGAGGCGATTCTTGAGGTCGGCGGGATCGTAGATGTCTTCGGCAGCATAACGGCCGACGACACGCTCGCTGATCTTCACCACCTCTTCTTCACCCTCATAGATCGACTGGACGGAGATGCCGGCGCTGGTGCCGCAATCCTCGTCACGAATGATCACGTCCTGAGCCGCATCGACCAACTTACGGGTCATGTAGCCGGAGTCAGCGGTCTTGAGCGCCGTATCGGCCAGACCCTTACGGGCGCCGTGCGTCGAGATAAAGTACTCCAACACGGTGAGACCTTCGCGGAAGCTCGAAAGAATCGGCTTCTCGATGATTTCGCCGCTGGGCTTGGCCATCAACCCACGCAAACCGGCCAACTGACGGACCTGGGCCTTGTTACCACGGGCGCCGGAATCCACCATCAGACTCACCGGGTTGTACTCCTTCTTGCCCTGGTTGGTATCCAGGGTCTTGAGCATCACTGAACCGATTTGATCGGTACAGTGGGTCCAGATATCCACCACCTTGTTGTAGCGTTCCTGGTTGGTGATAACGCCCTTCTTGTGCTGCTTCTCAACCTCGCCGATTTGAGAGAGCGCCTCCCGGATCTCCTTCTGCTTCTCAGTCGGAACGATCATGTCGTCGATACCGATGGAAACACCGGCGCGGGTCGCCTGCTCGAAGCCGATTTCCTTCAGCTTGTCGAGGGTGGTGACCGTGCGCTCGTGGCCGACCGTCTTGTAGCAGTTGAGGATGAGGTCACCCAACTTGCTCTTGCCGACGACGATGTTGGCGAAGCCCAACTCGGGCGGCCAGATCTCCGAGAAGATCACGCGACCCACGGTGGTTTCGATGACGCGGTCGGTCGAATTGCCGTAGACCGTCTTCTTGCCGAAGTCCGGATTCTTGAGACGCACGCGATCGTGGGTCTTCAAGGCACCATCCATCTGGGCGAAGATGACTTCCTGCTTGGATCCGCACAGAACGATGCGCTCGCCCTCCTTGCGGGCCTTGCGCGGCTCGGCCGTGAGGTAGTAGCAACCCAGAGGAATGTCCTGGGTCGGAGTCATGATGGGTTTGCCGCTCGACGGGCTGAAAATGTTCAGCGGCGCCATCATGAGCAGGCGAGCTTCCAGCTGGGCCTCGACCGAAAGCGGCACGTGCACGGCCATCTGGTCACCGTCGAAGTCCGCGTTGTAGGCGGTACAAACCAACGGATGGATTCGGATGGCTTCGCCCTCGATGAGGACCGGCTCGAAGGCCTGCACCGAGAGACGGTGCAGCGTCGGAGCGCGGTTGAGGAGCACCGGATGCCCGCGGGTCACCTCTTCGAGGATGTCCCAGACTTCCTTGGTCTGGCGCTCGATCATCTTCTTGGCCGAGCGGACCGTGTGGACGTAACCGAGTTCCTTGAGGCGGCGGATGATAAAGGGCTCGAAGAGCACCAACGCCATCTTCTTGGGAAGGCCGCATTGGTGCAACTTGAGCTCTGGTCCGATGACGATGACCGAACGGCCCGAGTAGTCGACGCGCTTACC
>CANHYD010000116.1 GCA_947464705.1 Verrucomicrobiota bacterium
CGCGCGAGGGGGATCAGGATGTCGACGTTCCTATGCTCGCTCCGGCCCGGTCCCGCTGCTGCTTCGTGGATTGGGTGTTCGATGAGGAAATCTGACTCGAGGCGATTCGGAATGAGGCACAGATTCTCAGAGGAAGGCCTTCAAGACCTGGGCCCAAGTGCCAGGGGACTGGTAAGGCACGTCGGTCGCGGAGGGAGCTCCGCGGGGCGGGCCTGCGTTCGCAGGGAACGTGTCCATCGGACGCTTTCGCGCTGCGCGCGAACGGGGAGCAGGATGTTCACGTTCCTATGCTCTCTCCGGCCCTCCCCGCTACCGCCCGGCGTCAGCCACGGGGGTACGGAGCCAAAGGTGGGGCAGCTGAATCGCAACCGGGGCGGCACCCACGCGCTGTCGTGTCTCGGTATCGATCCGGTTCGGTGAACGGCTTTTCGAGTGGCGACTCGCTGGGGGAGACGGTTACGCCTTGGGCTTGAGCTGCGGGAAGAGGATCACGTCGCGGATGCTTTCCTGACCGAGGAGCATCATGCACAGGCGGTCGATACCGATGCCGATGCCGCCGGCCGGAGGCATTCCGTGTTCGAGGGCGACCAGGAAATCTTCGTCGAGCTTCTGCTGCTCGCCGCCGGCCTGGTGCTCGAGGGCCTCGCGCTGGGCGATGGGGTCGTTCTGCTCGGTGTAGCCCGGGGCGATCTCTTGGCCATTGATGCAGCATTCGAAGACTTCCACAGTCGTTGGATCTTCGGCGGAGATCTTGGCCAAGGGCACCAATTGCTTGGGCAGGTGGGTGACGAAGGTGGGCTGGATGAGGGTGGGCTCGACGAGCTTTTCGAAGACGGCTGCGGTGACTTCGAAGTCTTCGTAGCCTGCGGCGATGTCACCCGAAAGCTTGAGGTCTTCAACGGCGCGGCGACGGCGTTCTTCCGGCGACACCTGGAACCAATCGTCCCCGGCCTTCTCGCGGACTAGGTCCTTGTAGCGGGCGCGACGCCAGTGGGAGAGGTCGATCGTCTTGAAAATATCGCCATCGGCGTTGCGGTGCTCGATCTTGAGGGTGCCGACGACGCTCAGGGCCAGGTGACGGATGAGCGACTCGACCGTCTCCATCATGGTGGCGTAGTCGCCGTAAGCTTCGTAGGCCTCGAGCATGGTGAACTCGGGGTTGTGCCGCCGGGACAGGCCTTCGTTGCGGAAATTACGGCCGATCTCAAACACCTTGTCCACGCCTCCGACCAAGAGCCGCTTGAGGTAGAGCTCCAGCGCGATGCGCATGTAGAACTCGCAGCCGAGGGCGTTGTGGAAGGTCTTGAACGGCTGGGCCGCAGCACCGCCGGGAATGGCCTGCATCATCGGGGTCTCCACTTCCACATAGCCCCGCAGGTGGAAGAAGCTCCGGATTTCCTTCAGGATCTGGGACCGCTTGAGGAAGACCTCCTTGACCGGCTCGTTGGCGATGAGATCGAGGTAGCGCTGGCGGTAGCGGATCTCCGTGTCTTCCAACCCATGCCACTTGCCGGGGGGTGGCCGCAGGGATTTCCCGAGGGGCGTGAAGGACTCCACCTTCACACTCGGCTCGCCCATGCGGGTGATGAACAAAGTGCCTTCAATCCCAATAAAATCAGCGAGGTCGAGGAGCTTGAATATCTCGGCCGCTTCTTCTCCCAAGACCTTGGGCTGGATCCAAAGCTGGATGCGGCCACTGACATCGCGCAGGTCCAGGAATTGGCTTTTGCCCATATCGCGGTGGGCCGTGATGCGACCGGCCAAACGCACGCGGGTACCCTCGGCCAAGCCCACCGGCTCACCCTTCGGCTCGACGGATTTGTTCCATTCAGCCCAACGGGCCAATTCGGTCCGCACGGTGCCACACTGGGCATCGGGCGAAAACGCGTTCATGAACGGGTTGACACCCCGGGCATTGAGTCCGGCCAGATTCTGGCGGCGCTGTTCGATCAGGGAATTGGTGTCCTCCATGGCGGCAAGGGTCTGAAATGGCGTGCGTTCCGCGGTGTTCCGCAGAACGAGGATTCAAGCCGATGGGACGCCAGGTTGAGAAGTCTGAAGACGGCCAAGTCCCGGGAAAGCCGCCGCTTAGAGTCTGTCAGAAAATGGGGAGGGGTCCTGCGGCTCTGAAAACGAGCGAACTGACTCGGGAAGCCTCTGCGGCCGGTTGGACCGTTTCGAGGCCGCAGAAGCTCCCGTTTCGGCCCAGAGGCCGTTGTCGATCAGGCGGAGAAAGACTTGCCGCAGCCACAGCTGCTGTGGGCGTTGGGATTGTTGATCTTGAAACCGCCGCCCGTGAGGGCGTCGCTGAAATCAATGACCGAGCCGCGCATGTAATTGGCGGAAAACGGGTCGACAACCACACCCACCCCGTGGAATTCGGCACCCAGGTCATCCGGGCGTCGCTCGTCGAACACCATTCCATATTGCATACCACTGCAACCGCCGCCCTCGACGAACACCCGCAAGCTCTTGCCCGCGTTCTCGGAATCACTGGCCAACATGGCGGCAATTTGTTGAGCAGCACTCTCGGTGACGGTGACGATAGACTCTTGGGCAACCTCGGTTTCCATGGCTTCACGCTAAAAGTGAGCGTCCGGCCTGTCAAACCATGGAAGAAGATCATCGAGACGAACCTCCAAGGGTTCGCAGGCGGTAATTCCGGTCCCGGTTGCAGCGAAGCCCGGGTGTTCACGGAGGGCTACTGGTCCTGGACCCAGTAGAAGAACTGAGTTCCGTTCGGGGGATTCTCGGTGAGAGAACCGCTGGTGATTCCCGTGGCGATGACCGTGGTCAGACCCTCCCAGCCCACCGACCGGAGAACCGAATAGGTGCTCCCCGGCCGGGTGGGCCAGGACAATCGGATGGAACCCTGGGGGCCGGGCTCCGCCTGAACCCGGATGGGCTGAATGGTCGGATCGGTCTGGAGGCTCAACGCGGCCTCCTCGCTGAGGACCGAACCTTCGGCATGACTCACACGGACCGTGTAAAGCCCGAGATGGTCTCGGGAAACCTGAGCGATCCTCAACTCTTGGCGGGTGGCCCCAGACAAGGGTTGTCCATTGAGGCACCATTGATATTCCAGAGGGCCGCTTCCCTTGGCGGCTACCCGAAACAGAGCGCCCCCACCGTCAGGCACCTGCAGGGACAACGGTTGGCCGGTGATGGTGACGAGCGCAGGATGTTCAGGCCCGGGATCCACCGGTTGAACCCCGGAGGAAACCCCCGTCAGCCGCAGGTGATCGATCCGCCAAGTGCCCACGGTGCTGTAATTGCCCGCAGCACCGACATAGGAGTCCCCGTCCCAATCCGAGACCAATCGAACCCGCAACTCCGGCTGATTGGCGACTTCGGGATGCGCGGAAAAATCGACCGTGAGGCCATTGGTAAAGGCGGTGCCTCCGTTCAAGATGAAGGCGGGTCCGGACTTCAGGGTTTGCCCGTCGGTGGAATAGAGCACCTGAAGCCGGCGACTGGCCGTGCTGGTGGCCCGGACATCGAACCTCAGCACCACGGACTGGAAACCCACCGTGGAAGTGGCGATTTCCAGACCCGCGGTCCGGGCACCGGTGCCTTGCTTGGGAAAGCCGGTGAGTTGCAGGGCAGAGTCGGCGTTGGTGGAGGGATCGCTCGAACCAATGCCGGAGGCGGGAGCCGTGCGAAGCCCTCCCAAGACCACCAATGTGGCCGTGCCAGAAGTGGCACGCAGGAGGTCGTTGGTTTGGTTGAAATCCCAGAGAGCAATGGGCTGCTGGGCCCCCAGCACACTGGGGATGATCGGGATCGCAGCCAGCAGGAGCGCGAGGATTCTGGAGATGTGTTGCAGTTTCACAGGTCGGGGTGTTGTGGATGATGCGTTGTCGCGGGCAAGGTGAGCGGGGTATCGGGAGCGTCCCGGTCTCCGCCCTTGCCTCAGGATTCGCCGGCTCCTCCTCGGACCTTTCAGGGTTTCTCAAGAAAACCGATGCCGCGGGAAAAGCAGTCCGGGCGACGGAGCGCGTTCGGAGAGTCCGCCCTCCAAAGCCACTGCCCGGTCCGCTGGCCGAATTGCCCGTGGCATTTCAAGGAGACGACACTAGCCTTCAATCCATGAGCGTCGCAGTTGCAGGCCCAGTGGCGTGGGGGATGGCCTTGGGGTTGGGAATCGGTGCCACGATCGGATCGGCCACCGCAGCCGACCTGCCTGCCCCCGGATTTACTCCCGAATCTCGGGGTGAGCATGCGCTGACGGGCATCCTGGCTCATGTGCGTCCCGGGGTGACGCTCACCAACGCCACGCTCCTCATCCGCGATGGCCGGATCACCTCGGTCGGCGTGGGACTGAACGTGCCCGCTTCGGCCCGGACCTGGAACCTCCCCGGCACCCACGTCTATGCCGGGTTCATCGACCCCTACCTGACGCTGGGATCGACGGCCGGCGCGGTGACCACCCAGGGCTCTGATTTCCCGGCGACCGGCGCGGGATCCCTCACCTCTGGGGCCCCGCGATTTTTTGGAGTCCCCGGCCAGGAACGCGATCCCGGATCGCCCGGCCCGGCCCATGGCATTGCCGAGGTGACACCCGAACGCCGCGTTCTCGACGGGCTGTCGCCCGATCCCAAGGAATTGGCCACCCTGCGCGAGATGGGCTTCACCGCGGCCAATGTCGTTCCGGCCAAGGGCATCCTGCGCGGACAATCCGTGGCCATCAGTCTCTCGGACGTGTCTCCCAACCGAGCGATCCTGAAGCCCGACACCGCCCAACACGTGGCCTTCGCCGTCGGAGGCGGAGGCGGCGACGCCTATCCCAAATCGCTGATGGGAGTCATCGCCACAGTGAGGCAGGCTTGGATGGATGCGGCGTGGTACCGTGCGGATCAGGCCGATTACAGTTCAGCCGGACGATCGAGCGCCCGGTCGCGGCCCGAGTTCAACGCGGCTCTGGCTGCGCTCCAACCGACGCTGGGTGCCCAAGCCTCTCAACCCGTCGTCTTCGAGGCCGGCAGTGTTCTGATGCAGGATCGGGCGTTCCGAGTGGCTTCCGAGGCTGGGGTGCGCCCGCAATTGGTGGCCAGCGGCCAAGAGTGGCGGCGGCCCGATCTCTTGACGCCTTTGGCCCAGGCGTCTGTTCCCTTCATCGTCCCACTCAACTTTCCGGCATTGCCGAAGTTCCCCGAAGAATCCGCGTGGGATTCCGTCTCCCTCGACGTCTTGCGCGCTTGGGATTGGGCCCCAGAAAACCCGGCCCTGCTGGCCCGCTCCGGTCTGACCATCGCACTGACCACCCACGCCCTGCCGGACCGCAAATCCTTCCGCGAACAATTGCGGGTGGCGCTCGATCGGGGCCTCTCCGAATCAGATGCCTTGGCTGGAATGACCACCGCACCAGCCGCTTTGTGCGGACTGAGTGATTCGCTGGGCACCCTGGAATCAGGAAAACTCGCCCACCTGACCGTGGTGGAACCGGGTGGCGGATTCTTTGATCCGGCCTCCCGAGTCACGGCCGTGTGGATCGATGGCGTGGCCTACGAGACCGATGCCGCCCTGAAGACGCCTGAAAAGAAAGAACCCAACCCCGAGGCCGAGGCCAAGAAGGCCGCCGAGCGGGATCTGGCCAACCGACGAGTGGCCCATCCGCCCATGAAAGGCCGCGGACCCATGGCTCAACCGGGTTCGGTGATCGTCCGCAATGCGACGATCTGGACCAGTGGGCCTCAAGGCATCCTGTCGCGGGCCGACCTGCTGGTGGCCAACGGAAAAATCCAAGCCGTGGGCCCCTCGCTGGCGGCCGGTCCGTCGGTTCAGGAAATCGACGGCACCGGGCTGCATGTCACCCCGGGCATCCTCGACTGCCATTCGCACTCCATGATCTTGGGTGCCGTCAATGAAGCGACTTTGCCCAGCACGGCGATGGTCCGAATCGCTGACGTGGTGAATTCGGAGAGCGAGAACATCCACCAGCAACTGGCCGGCGGAACGACGCTCGTCAACCTGCTGCACGGATCGGCCAACCCCATCGGTGGCCAGAACTGCGTGATCAAACTGCGCGAAGGAGCCACGCCCGAGGCACTCAAATTCGAACCGGCTCCCGGCGGCATCAAGTTCGCCCTCGGTGAGAACGTCAAACAATCGGGTTGGGGCGACAAGGCGGTGACCCGATTCCCGCAAACCCGGATGGGTGTCGGCACCTTTTATCGGAATCGATTCACCGCGGCCCAGCAATACCGTGATGCATTCCGCAAGGGCCGCCAGTCCGACGGCTCGCCCATCCGACGCGACCTCGAACTCGAGGCCCTGATGGAAATCCTCGAAGGCACCCGGCTCATCCACTGCCACAGCTACCGTCAGGATGAAATCCTGGCCTTCCTGCGCATGATGGAATCCTTCGGGGTCCGCGTGGCCTCGCTCCAGCACATCCTTGAGGGCTACAAGGTGGCCGACGAGATCGCCCGGCATGGGGCCGGGGCCAGCGCCTTCGCCGACTGGTGGGCTTACAAGTTCGAGGTCATCGATGCCATTCCCCATGCCGGAAGCCTGATGCGGGAGCGCGGGGTGACGGTGAGCTTCAACTCCGATTCCAGCGACCATGCGCGCCGGCTCAATTTCGAGGCGGCCAAGGCCGTGAAGTACGGAGGCACCCCTGAGGCCGAGGCGCTGAAATTCGTGACACTCAATCCGGCCAAGCAACTGGGTATCGACCACCGGGTGGGTTCGCTCGAATCCGGCAAGGACGCGGACTTCGTGCTCTGGAGCGGCTCGCCGTTGGATTCTTCGACCCGCTGCCTGGAGACCTGGGTGGATGGCCGTTGCTACTTCAAACTCTCGGCCGAATCGGCCCGAGTGAAAGCGCTGCAGGAGGAACGAAGTGCGTTGCTCGCCAAGGCCCGTAAGGTCGCCGGTGGCGGCAGCGACTCCGGGGCCTCCGACAAGGCCCGGAAGCAGTTCTTCCAACGCGCCCTCGAGCAGTCCCGGCATTGGGGGGTGAAGGAATGCCAAGATTGCCAGGTCCGACAGGCGGAATAATTCCCGGAAGGGTTCCCGGATTGGCAATGGAATGAACACCTCGCCCGCGAACCCATCCCCTCGGCGAAAGCAATCGGCGATCGGGCTCCCGGCCGTGCGCATCTCCGGCTGCGATTATCTCGGCTTGTCCGAAGATGCGGTCATCCGCAAGGCCTGGCTGAGAGTCTCCGCCACCGGACCTCTCCAGACCGGGGCCTCGCGGGCGACCACCGGCGATCACCCGCTGTACCGACAGGCCGAGGCGGCCATC
>CANHYD010000117.1 GCA_947464705.1 Verrucomicrobiota bacterium
GCGACGGGTGGTGGCTCGATCGCTTCGAGCGGTGCGGTCACCACAGATAGCGCAGGTGTTGCGACGAGCCCGGCCTGGACCCTGGGCACTACGGCCGGAGCGAATACGCTGACGGCGACGAGCGGTAGCCTGAGCGGCTCGCCGGTGACCTTCACCGCGACGGGCACGGCGGGTGCAGCGACGCAGTTGGCGATCACCACCCAGCCGGTGGGCGGAGCCAGTGGTGCGGCCTTGACGACCCAGCCGGTGGTGCAGATCCGCGATCAGTACGGCAACTTGGTGGCCATCGATAATAGCACGGGGGTGACGGCGGCCATCGGCAGCGGCACGGGTGGAACGCTAGCCGGAACGGTGAGCAGCAAGGCCTCGGCCGGTGTGGTCGCATTCAGCGGGGTGACTTTGTCGGGCATGGTGGGGCAGAACTACGTGCTGCGGTTTACCTCCAGTCCTACGCTAACGGCGGCGAACTCTGGCAACGTGACGGTGAGTTCCGGTACGGCGACGACGATTGCAGTGAACGGCGGCACGGGACAGAGCGCGACGGTTAACACGGCGGTGGCGATGGCCCCGTCGGTGAAGGTGACCGATGCGCAGGGCAATGCGGTGAGCGGGGTATCAGTGACCTTCGCGGTAGCGACCGGTGGGGGTTCGTTGGCATCGACCAGCGCGGTCACCACCGATAGTGCCGGTATCGCGACGAGCCCGGCCTGGACCTTGGGTACAACATCCGGAGCCAATACGCTGACGGCGACCAGCGGCAGCCTGAGCGGCTCGCCCATCACCATCACTGCGACGGGCACGGCCGGTGCAGCCACGCAGTTGGCCATCACGACGCAGCCCACCTCAGTGGTTTCGGGCGCAACGATGAACCCTGCCATGACGGTGGAGATTCACGATCGCTATGGTAACCGGGTGACCTCATCCACGGCGTCCATCGGGCTGTCGTTTGGAAATAATGCGGGCACCGGCACCCTCACTGGCGCAACGGCGGTGAACGCATCGGCGGGTGTGGCGACCTTCGGTGGCCTGTCGGTGGATAAAGCGGCAGCGGGCTACACACTGGTGGCAACCAGTGGAACACTGGCCAGTGCGACGTCGGTTCCCTTCAACGTCAGCGTGGGCAACGCGAGTGCGCAACTTTCGACGCTGACTCCGGCCACAGTCTTGCTTCCGGGCGATGGTCGAAGCACCCAGGTTTTGACGGTCAAGGCCAGTGACGCTTTGGGCAATCCCCTCCGAGCGGGCGGCGCTGCGGTGGTCATTCGTCTGAAGTCGGGCGTGGGCCAAGTCGGGCCGGTGACGGATCAGGGGGACGGATCTTACACGGCCATCCTCACGGCACCCGCATTCGCTGGAGTCGGTGTGGTGGAGGCCACTTTGGACGGGGCAGTCGTCAAGGGTGGTGGAGCCAATCCGATTGAAATCTCCGCCAGTTACACCGATGTGACGGCACCCCAGATCTCCGGACCCGGCGGTTCGACGGGTGTGAATGCCTCTCAGACGGTCCCGGAGAACCGCTTGGTAGTGCATGCATTCACGGCCGATGAACCCGTGACATGGAGTCTCAATGGCGGCCAGGACGCCGGGCTATTCAGTGTGGCCAATACCGGGCAATTGACCTTCAAGGTGGCACCCAATCACGAAGCCCCGCAGGACAGCGACCGGAACCAGGTCTATGAGGTGGTCATCCGAGCCACCGATGCCACGGGCAATGCGTCGCAGCAGGCCTTGGCAGTGACCGTGGTCAATGTCAACGAAGCACCCGATGGGCTGGAGCTCAGTGGAGCCTCGGTGGCGGAGAATGCGGGCCCTGATGCCGTGGTTGGCGTGCTCCGGGGTTTCGATCCCGATCCAAACACCGTCTTCGAGTACCGCCTCGTCTTGAGCGCTCCGGACAATGTCCGATTCAACCTGAGCGGCAACGTGCTCCGGGCCAGTCAGAGCCTCGATTATGAGACTCACCGCACGCACCAACTGAGAGTGCAGGTGAGTGATGGCAGCTTGGTCTTTGAAAAAGATTTTCAGGTCTCCGTGGAGGATCGAAACGAAGCACCCGTGGCCGCTTCATCGATCCCGAGCAGGACATTGATGATCCAACAGCCCGTGAGCTGGGCCCTGCCGAGCACAGCCTTTGTGGATGGGGATGCTGGCCAATCCTTGTCGTACTCAGTTTCAGGGCTGCCGCCGGGAATCCTCTTTTTGCCCCAAACCAAGACCTTCACCGGATCTCCGCTGTCGATCGGAACCTATCGTGTTCTGGTGACGGCCACCGATACGGGAACTCCGGCTCTATCCACCACGGCCACTTTGGAAATAACGGTGGAAAGACCTTCGATCCAGTTGAGTCTGAATCCGGCCTACTTGCTCATTGGCAATGAAGACACCCTTCTCCCGCTGGCCTCGGGGAGTAGCCAGTTGGTGTCGGTCGTGTTGGGAGACGGGGCAGCCCTTCCGCTGGAGAAATTGGGAACCAAAAGCCTGGTGGGTCAGATTGTCATCACGGGCCCGGCGTTGGACGTGGAGGGCAATCCGAAAGGATCGCTTTCGATGAGGACTGCCGGGGTCTGGAAACTGGTTCAGCCGAGCGCCCAGAATCCCCTGGTCGTCCCGATTGAGGATTTCACTTCGGGTCAGGTGGCCTTCATGCCGGCAGCCGACGAATACGGCCTCCGTTATGCCACCTTACCCTATCGGGCTGAACTCTTGAGCGCCGAAGGCAATGTCGTGATCAGTTCGGCGTCCGGGCTGATCTACTTGGCCATCCGCAATGTGAATGATGCGCCTCAAGCCTTGCCGGATCCACAAATCACCGTGGCTTACAACCAGGCGATGCGGCTGAAGCTGATGAGTCTGTTCTCGGATCGAGATCCCGAGGATGTCTCCCGCCTGACCTACACCGTGGATTCCATCGGAGCCGATCTGGATGCGAGCTTGGTGGGTAGTGAGCTTCAGATCAAATCCTGGGCCTTGGATCCCTCTTCGGCGGCGATTCAGATCACAGCCACGGATCCGACCGGAGCCTCGGTTCAGGCGACAGTCCAGGTGCAGCATCGGGGCCAATTGACGGAACCAAATGCAGCTCCTTCGGTGGTGATTTGGACCGCCGACGAATCCAAGCCCGATGGCCTCTTGCCGGCAGAAATGGTGGCCGGCAACGCTTCGGTCATCCTTCCTGAAAACCGCATCGTCGCCTTTGCGGCACGCGGGTCGGATCCTAACTCGGACCCACTGTCCTACGGACTCACTGGTCGTGATGCCGCACTCTTTGCGGTGGATGCCTCGGGTCGGGTGAGTGCGCGCCGAGGGTTTGATTTCGAGAACCCGGTCGATGCCGGGAAGTCGGGGCGGTATCTGGTTGCCGTGACGCTGTCGGACGGACGTGGAGGGGAAGTGGTCCAACCCGTGGAGGTTCTGGTTTCGAACGTTGTGGAGCCGGCTGAACTGCGGCCCGGCAAGAACTTGAACTGGTCGATTCCGTCCAGCAAAGACGGCGGAACCAAGTCCTTCTCCATCATGGAGTTCTTCAGCAATCCAGAGGGCGGACCGGTGACTGCGTCGGTGGCCAACTCGGCCGAATTGTCCGCGCAGGGAATCATGGCCTCGGTCCAAGGAGAGTTAGTCCAGGTTGTTTTGCCTGCGGGATTCTCGTCGGTGGCCAACCTGCAATTGCAGGTTCAGGCCAATGGATTGAGTCAATTGATGGAGGTGCGCTTGTCGGCGGACTTTGACAGTGATGGGGTCGACAATTTCACCGAATCCTTCGCGGGCGACCGCAATGGGGACGGGATCAACGACGCCAAGCAGAACAGCGTTGCCTCGCTGCCCGCAGCCAATTCGGATCCGGGCGACCCCGCTTCCTACCTCTCCGTGTCGGCGACGGCCAACGAGAACCCCTATGCTTCGGCTCTTCAGCAAAACCTCTCCAGCGGCGGCAGCCTCAGCGCCTTTCTGAAGATCAGAAGCGTCGAAGTTGGGGCCGTTTCTGTGCAGGAAAAGGAAGCCATGAAAGCGGCCTTGGGCGGCGCGGCAGTCAATGACATCCGAACGGACTTGGGCTTGTTGGGCTTCTCGATCAGTCCTTCAGTGGAGGCCCAGGGGGCTGTTTCTGCAGCCGATCAAATTACCTTCGAGAAGACCGTTCAAACGGCCTTCACGGCGCGTCA
This sequence comes from Verrucomicrobiota bacterium, assembly GCA_947464705.1. GTDB lineage: Bacteria > Verrucomicrobiota > Verrucomicrobiia > Limisphaerales > UBA9464 > SXXZ01. Next base: position 4,164 of record CANHYD010000117.1, read on the forward strand.
GAATGTAGTGCGCATCGTTCTCCCGGTGGGAAGCCAGGTGAACACCTTCGTCAAGACCGCTAGCGACGGGAGTCGGTATGAGTTCTTGAAGGCTGCCCTGATGGATGGGAACGGATCTCCACGGAAGGGTCCCGATGGAAACATGCTTTATACAGGAGCGGAATTCCTGAACACCGACACGGATCCGGAGAACGACGAAGTCTTGGTGTACTTTGTCGACAATGAAAGAGGCGATGACGATTCGGCGTTGGGATCGATTCAGGACCCCGGAGTTCTGGCCTATGTGGATCGCAATACCGAGATCGCCGCGCCGGTGATCAACCCCTTGGTCAGCCCCACCGCCGATCGTCGTCCTCGAATCTCGGGCACAGCCCCAGCCGGATCCACGGTGCGGATCCGGGATGGCTCCTATGTCGTGGGAACCACTGTGGCCAATGCCCAAGGTGTCTGGAACTACACGCCCGTGTCCGACTTGACGCTGTCCGAGCACGTGTTCACCGCCATTGCATTCAATGAGGCCGGATTGATCAGCCTGCCCAGCAACGAGGTCCGCCTGCTCATCCAGAACCGAATGGTCGCGGCAACGGATTCCTTGGTGCGTATCCCGAGGCAACCGTTGAAGTGGAAGGTCGAGCAGATTCTGGCCAATGACTTCGTGGCCGATGGCACTGCGCGTCTCGTCCAAGTGGACGGTCTCAGCACCCAGGGCGGCACGGTTCGTCTCGACGGCGGATGGATTCTCTACACCCCTCCGGCTGGTTTGGGCGATTCGGTGGTCGATTCCTTCGGCTATGAACTGGGCAACGGCACGGAGACGGCCCGCGGCCGAGTTAATCTGGTAGCTCGGGAATGGAGCACTGGATTGGCTCAAAATCTCGTGAGGGTGTTGCCTCTGGCACGGGGCGCTCAACTCCGGTTTGCCGCGGTTCCTCATAGGACCTATCGGGTGATGGGTCGATCCTCCCTGCTATCGACAGTGCCTTGGACCGACTTGGGTGAGGCCACCGCCGACGAGGCCGGACGTTTGGATTTGCTGGATCCGGAGATCACCTCCGACGCCCGATTCTATCGTCTGCAAATGACTCAGCCGTGAACCATCGCTTCGGAAAACATCGCATGAACCTTTCCCGCATTCCCGCCTGTGCTCTGATCGTGAGCCTCGGATTCTCCCTGCCGAGGGTCCAGGCGCAGCAGACCCAAGGTTTTGCCGTCGGCGAGTCTGGCGTCAGTCAACCGATCCCCGACAACGACCCGTCCGGGATCGCTCGAACCTTCCAGACGAGCGGTCTCACGGTGGGTATCCCCTATGACCTGACGGTGAGTCTCTCGGTGGAACCCACCGGGTTCGGAGCCTTCAATGGCGACTACTATGCCTACCTGCTTCATGAGACCGCTTCGGGCTCGGAGTTTCGTCTGGCGGTCCTCATGAATCGGGTGGGTTCGTCGGCCAGTCAGCCCAATGGATACAGCGATTCGGGCTTCCGACTCACCTTCAGCGATTCGGCCCTTCAGGATATTCATCAGTACCGCGTCTCGTTGGGAGGGCCGCCCACCGGTTTGGTGTCCGGAACTTGGCAACCGGACGGGCGGCTGATCGATCCATTCTTGGCCCTAGACACCTCGCCCCGTTCGGCGTTCTTGGCCCCGTTGGGGCAAATGGACCCGAACGGTCAATGGACGTTGTTTGTTGCCGACATGGAGGCGGGCGGAACCGGTAAGCTCACCGGTTGGGAGGTTCGCGCCGTTCCTTCTGCGACCGTGATTCCAGAACCTTCCACGGTGTGGATGCTGGGAATCGGATGCCTGGCCTGGATGGGGTGCCGGCGACGGCGGTCCGCCGGAAGGCCGCCGGGTTGAGGCTGAGGTCGAGGCATTGATCGCGCCGGTAGTCATGACGTTGGTCTTGCGCGAGGGTGTTGGGACGGGTCACTTTTGGGGCGCTTGCAACCGTCGATGATCCAAGAATTGAGGTCGCTCTGGGACAGTCTGCCTCACAAGGCGGCCGTGGGCCTGGTGGTCGCGGCGTGGTTCTCGCTCTTCCACTTTCTGGGCAACTCCACTCTGGGCTACATCCAGACCGAATCGATGTTCGGTTGGCTGCAGGCGGTTTATGAGGGGGGAGCCAAGCAGGGTCGCGATGATGAATTGGGCCTGATGATCCCGTGGTTGGTGGGAGCCATCGTGGTGATGCGTCGGACCGAGTTGACCGCTATCCCCAAGGCACCTTGGACTCCGGCGCTGGCGCTGGTTCCTGTCGGCCTATTGCTGCACCTCTCGGGCTATGTGGTCCAACAAACGCGCCTCGGGGTGGTGGGTTTTCTGGTGGGCCTCTTTGGCATCCTGGGGATGTATTGGGGTCGGGCTTGGATGCGCGCCTTCACCTTTCCCTATTTGTTGTTCTTCTTCTGTGTGCCGATCTCCGTCTTTCTCGACACCCTGACCCACGGACTGCGGCTCCTGAGCACCCTACTCTCGACGACCTTCTGCGAGTGGATTCTGAACATGAACTTGGAGCGAGCTGGAACCATCGTCTTCCAGAAAGCTTCGGCCACCGTGCAAGGCTTCCGCTTCGATGTCGCCCCGGCCTGCAGCGGCATTCGCAGCGCCACGGTGGTGCTGCTCCTGACGGTCACCTTCGCCTTCCTGAATTTCCGATCCGCCTGGCGTCGGATTTTTCTGATCCTGCTCAGCCCGGGCTTCGCGCTGCTGGCCAATGTCATTCGGCTGATCGTGGTGTTCGCCGTGGCCGAGGCGGCCGGTCAGGCCGCGGGTGAGGCCGTCGAGACCAAGTTCGGCTTCGCCACCTTCCTTATCGCCTTGGGTTGCGTGTTCTTGGTGGCTCGATGGCTGAGAGAACCCGAGCCAGCCTCCGGCTTATCCACCCCTGTCCCGGCCGAAGGCACCTCCTCCGGCACCGCCCAGCCATGAACCCGCGCATTGCGTTTGTCACCATTGCGGCCCTGACC
>CANHYD010000118.1 GCA_947464705.1 Verrucomicrobiota bacterium
CCCTGGCCGCGGGCAAACACCGCGTCCTCGTGCGCATCGACCCGAACCACATCCCCGACAAGATTCGTCTGGAAACCCAGGACGCCTCGTTTGTGCTGAACTAATCCGGAAGGATGCCGTTGGCACGGCGGTGATTGCAGGGCCAATTTCTTTTCCAAGACGAGTCGTTGGTGCTCTCTATTGGCAGGCAATCTCGACGGGCAGTGCCGCAGCGCCGGACCGCTCGGAGATCGGTCCCTATCTCGGAAGCCCTCAGGCTACATTCCGGGGGGTGTTAGGAGGTCCTTGGGCGGGCTCCGGGTGGCCGAAAAAAACTGTCAGTGACGGTGTGAAAACTACTGAGCCCAGAAACTCAACAGCCTCCTCTGCGACGTCCTCAGTGAGTGGCACCATCCCGAGAACGTTTCACCGCCTCGACAATGGCCGCATCGTCGTCGCCGCAGTCACGCACCAGTTCCAGGAATCCCGGAAGGGTGAGACCCATGCGACGGAGAAATGGCCGATCGCCTCCGCAGCCATACATCAGATCCGATGGCATTTCACCGCGGAGCTTGAGCCGCGCCTTGACGATCAATCGAGGCAACCACGCGATTCCATCCACGGCATCGGTCTTGAGCGGCAACGCCGACATGGGCACCACCTGCCCTGTCCATTGGCCATGCAAGACTCCCAAAAAGTAATCCCGACGGATCATTTGAACTTCGAGGACCGTCTCGAAATCGGGATCGCCATAATCCACCGCGTCCTCGACGAAGTCGTAGAGTTCCTGAACGGAGCATCCGCTGCTGAGCAAGAAGGCGGTATCGGCTGGATCGCACAAGGTCGCCACCGATGCGCGCCCCGAACGGAATGCCGACACAGCCCGATCGTACACGGCCCGGAACTGATCGCTCCAGGGGTCGGCCTCGGGCGCTTGCGCCAAGAACTGCAGGGCAGGCTCCGCTTGGTCGGCGGGTACCTTCACTAAAATACCACCCGCGCCCATGGAGTAGCCACCGCTGCTGAGGGCAGCATCGACCCCGTGGATAAATGGGGTGAACCCTGCCGACTCCAATCGAGTCGCCAAAAGGTCTGCTTCGGCCGGAGCGAAGACTCGGGACACTGTGACGAGTTCCATTCCAGGAAGGTCCAAGCCTCAACCGAGACTGTCAATCCACCCGGCTCGGAGCAACGGAACGCCCGTCCATCGCCCACCGAATCAGCCCGCCTCAGCGGAACGGGCCGCGACCCGGATAGCCGGTGGTGTTGGTCAGCGGTTCCACGCGGCGTGGCTTCCAGAAGAGGCCATTGCGGGCCAAGTTGCTGGATACGGTGTTGAAGTTCACCAGCGTGGCATTCAACTCCGATTGGAGTTTGGGATCCTTCAGCAGAGCCCCGACCGCACCACGCCCCGCCTGAAGGTCCTGCGTCAAGTCGCGCACTGCCAAGGAGGCATCCCGAAACCCTCCCAATGCCTCGCGCAAGGTGGTCTCGTTGGTGGCGACCAGAGTGTCGGCGCGCACCAGTAGCGAATCGGCCCGGGCCGCCAGGGCTCCGACCTGCCCCGCCAGCGGACTCAAGGTTGCCGAAAATGCCTGGAGATTGCTGACCGTCGCCGCGACGGCCGGCTTCTCGGAGGACACCAACGACTCCACCTCGCCCAGCGTGCGATCCAACCGCTCGGAAGTCCGTCGCAGGTTGGCCAGCGTATTGGTCACGTCCTTGAGAGTCGATGCCGAGAGAATCATGCGGTCCACCCGCTCGACCACTTGGTCCAGTCGGGACAGGAGCCCCACGGCACTGCGGGCCGCCTCTTGCAGGTTGAAGGGATCTACGGCAGTCACCACGGCCCCGTCCTGAAGTGCCGGAGCCTCATTCTTAGTCGGAATGATCGCCACGAACTGATCGCCCAGGAAGCCGCTCTGCTCGATCTCGAAACGGGCGTCACCAAAGATGGTCACAGGCTTTTCGATGCGGCACTGGATGGACACCCTCCGGCCGTCGGCAGACAGCGAAATCTCCTCAACGGAGCCGATGCGAACACCGGACATGTTGACCGGCGCACCCACGGCCAGTCCACCGACATTACCGGCGGAGATGAGAATCGTTCGGCCAGAGCGCCAGAAGGAGGCTCCCTTGCTGAAGTGGATGAGCAAGGCGGCGATCAGCAAGAGGCCGATCAGGACAAAGAGTCCGACCTGGGCTGCGGGGGATTTTCGTTCCATGGACTCACTCATTGAGGTTTCTGGGGCGTCGAGATGCCGTTGACGAAGCGATAGATGACCGGATCCGTCGATTCCAACATCTCCGAAGTCGGTCCTTCGGAGTAGATACGACCCTCATGGAGCATGAGGATCCGGTTGCTGATGGTGCGAGCACTCTTCATGTCGTGGGTCACAGCGATGCTGGTGACGTGAAGGGTTTCCCACACCCGGCGGATGAGGCGATCAATGTTGTCGGCAGCGATGGGGTCCAACCCGGTGGTGGGTTCGTCATAGAGCACGATCTCCGGCCGGTAAACGATGGCCCGGGCCAAGCCGACCCGCTTGCGCATACCCCCCGAAAGTTCGCTGGGCATCTTGTGACCAATCCCCGGCAATTCCACCATCTCCAAGGCTTCCGCGATCCGGCGACGGATTTCGGTCTCCGACTCCAAGCCCTGCCGACGGAGCACAAAACCGACATTCTCCTCGACCGTCAACGAATCGAAGAGAGCCGCCATCTGGAAAAGCATCCCGTACTTCCGTCGCACCCGGAGAAGACTGCGTTCATTCATCGCGGTGATGTCCTCTCCGTCCACCCGCACGACCCCCGAATCCGGTTGGAGCAGGCCGATGAGATGCTTGAGCAGGATGCTCTTGCCTCCGCCACTTCGACCGATGATGACGACCGCTTCTCCCCGTTGGATGTCCAGGGAAACTCCTCGCAAGACCTGCTGGGTCCCGAAGCTCTTGGTGACGTCTCGAACCTCGATCATGGATTCCAGTTAGGGGTAGAACACACGCGACAGGAACAGCGTGAGGAAGAAGTTGGTGATGAGGATACTAATGCTGGCGACCACCACCGCCTCGGTCGTCGCCTTCCCCACTCCTTCGGCCCCGCCCTGACACGTCAACCCCTTGTAGCAACTGACCACCGCGATGATGGCGCCAAAAACAACGGACTTGATCAATCCCGTCAGAACGTCCGAGGGATCGGTATACCGAGTCATATTGACCAGATAGTAGGCACTATCGATGCCCAGCAAATGCACTCCCACTAACCAACTGGAAATAATGCCCACCACCACGGATTGGGCTGTCAGCAGAGGAGCCGAAGCCAAGAGAGCCAGAAAACGGGGAACCACCAGCGTATCGACCGGATGGGCAGCCAGAGTCCGAAGGGCATCAATTTGCTCCGTCACTTTCATGGTGCCCAACTCGGCGGTCATGGCTGCCCCCACCCGCCCGGTGAGCATCAAGGCGGCGAGCACTGGGCCCAATTCACTGCTCATTCCTATGCTGACCACCGCCCCGGTCGCGGTGTCCATCTTCACCTTGTGGAACTGCAAGAAGGTCTGCGCGCAAAGCACCATGCCCGTGGCCGCTCCTGTGGTAATGACCACGCTCTGACTCTTCACCCCGATGAACTGAAGCTGGTAGAGAAAGTCCTTCCCAGAGGGGCGCTGTTGATGGAGCGAACGCAACGCTTCCACCAGCAATTGGAAGATTTCCCCCAACTGGGTCGTGAAGGCTCGGAAGCGTTGATGGATGATCTGTACCGGCACGAATGAATCCTCTGGGGACAGTGTTCACTTCCCATCTGAAAAGACAACCCTCCCGGGAAAACCTCACCGGGAGGGAGCCTTCGACTCGGAATTCAGGCCAGTTTTTCGGGCCGTAGACTAGGAACTGAGCGCCCCTTCGGCTGCTTCGTTCCGCTGCTTGAAGAGCAGCTTGTCTTTGTCGGCCGTGACGGTGACGGGTTGCCCATCGATCAATGTCCCACGCAGGATTTCCTCGGCGAGAGGATCCTCGAGGTGTTTTTCGATGGAACGACGCATCGGCCGGGCTCCGTACTGCGGGTCGAATCCCTTCTCGATGAGGAACTCTCGCGCCTTGTCGTCGAGAACCACAGTGACGTTTTTGCGACGAATCCGCTCGAGGACCTTGGCCACCTCGAGATCGAGGATGGTGTTGAGCTCGGGCTTGCCCAGAGAGCGGAAGACCACGATGTCATCCAAGCGGTTCAGGAACTCGGGCCGGAAGAACTTCTTGGCCTCGTCCAGCACCCGGCCCCGCATGGCCTCGTAGCTGGCGTCGTCGCTGGACTTCGCAAAGCCCATGCTCCCCTGCTTGCGCAAGGCCTCAGAGCCCACGTTGGACGTCAGCAAGACGATGGTGTTCCGGAAATCGACCACACGACCCAGAGAGTCGGTCAGTTTGCCCTCCTCCAGGATTTGCAGGAGCATGTTGGTGACGTCCGGGTGGGCCTTTTCGATCTCGTCGAAGAGCACCACGGAATAGGGCTGGCGACGGACCTTCTCGGTCAGCTGTCCGCCCTCTTCATAGCCCACATAGCCCGGCGGCGAACCGATCAAACGGCTCACGGTGAACTTCTCCATGTACTCGGACATGTCGAGCTGGATGAGGGCCTGATTGCTGCCGAACATTTGCTCGGCCAGCGTGCGCGCCAAGAGGGTCTTGCCGACGCCGGTTGGGCCGAGCAATGCAAAGCAACCAATTGGGCGCTTGGGATCCTTGAGGTCGGTACGGGCCCGACGCAAAGCCTTGGCCAAGGCCGCCACGGCATCCTTCTGGCCGACGACCGATTTGGCCAACTCGTCTTCGATGGCCAGGAGTTTCTGCATGTCGGACTGACCCATGCGCTTGAGGGGGATGCCCGTCCACTTGGCCACCACCTGCAAGATGTCGTCCTCAGAGACCACCACCCGCTTCTCGTCCTTGGCGGTTTTCCAGTCGGCGAGCGTCTTCTCGAGGCGTTCCTTGGCCGATTTCTCATGGTCGCGCAACTGGGCCGCACCCTCGAAATCCTGATCCTTGATGGCCTGCTCCTTTTTCTGACGCAGCGACTCGATCTCGGCCTCGATGTCCTTGACGTTGGGCGGGCGCTGCATGGCGCCGATCCGGGCCTTGGAGCCGGCTTCATCGAGCACATCGATGGCCTTGTCGGGCAGGAACCGGGCCGTGATGTACCGGTCGGAGAGCTTCACGCAAGCCTCCACGGCATCAGCGGTGAACTCGGCCTTGTGATGGTCTTCGTACTTGGACTTGAGACCCGTGAGAATCGCGATGGCGTCTTCGACCGAAGGCGGCTCCACCTTCACCGTTTGGAAACGCCGCTCCAGCGCAGAGTCCTTCTCGATGTACTTGCGGTACTCGGACAACGTCGTGGCGCCCACGATCTGGAGCTCACCGCGGCTGAGGGCCGGCTTGAAGATGTTGGAGGCATCCATGGTGCCCTCGGCCGAGCCGGCACCCACGATGGTGTGCAGCTCATCAATGAACAGGATGACGTTCTTGGCCTTCTTGATCTCGTCCATCACCGCCTTGATTCGCTCCTCGAATTGTCCCCGGTACTTGGTGCCCGCAACCATCAGCGCGAGATCGAGAGTGACCACCCGTTTGGAGGCCAGCAGTTCGGGCACGTTGCCCTTGGCAATCTCCTGAGCCAAACCCTCGACAATGGCCGTCTTGCCCACGCCCGCTTCACCCAGCAGCACCGGGTTGTTTTTCGTCCGGCGGCAGAGGATCTGGATCACCCGCTCGATCTCATTGCTACGGCCGATGACCGGATCCATGTCGCCCTTCTTGGCGATCTCGGTGAGGTCGCGACCAAAGGCCTTGAGAGCGGGAGTCTTCTGATCCTTGTTCTTGTCACCGCGGGGCGCAGCCTTTCCGGCCTCGACCGTCTCGGGAGACGGTTCCTTCTCGCCGCCCTCTTCCTCGCTGGCCTGAAACTGGGGATCCAGCTCCTTCAGGATCTCCTGGCGGCACTGCTCGATGTCCACTTCCAGATTCCGCAGCACCTTCGCCGCCACGCCATCGCCCTCGCGCAGGAGACCCAGCAAGATGTGCTCGGTACCCACGTAGGTGTGGTTCAGGGCCTTGGCCTCTTTGGCGGCCAGCGCCAGAACCTTCTTAACGCGGGGGGTGTACGGAATATTGCCGCCCGACTTGCCTTCACCGCCGCCGCGAACCTCCTTCTCCACCTCTTGGCGGACCGTATCGAGGTCCAGCCCCATCTTTTGAAGCACGTTGACCGCAACACCCTGCCCCAGCTTGATCAGCCCGAGCAGCAGATGTTCGGTGCCGACGAAGTTGTGGTTGAAGCGATCGGCCTCCTTGCGCGCCAGGGCGAGAACCTGCTGGGCGCGAGGGGTGAAGTTGTTGAGGGATTCTTCGCTCATGATCTCAAAAGTGCCGGTGCCACTGTGCACCCGACGGGCGTAATCTGGTCACCGAAGCCAAGTCCGTCAAAAGTTCTTCAGGATTCCCCCAATTTTCACAGCCTTTCCGAAACTCCCTGGACCTTGAATTTTTAAGCCGGACTCAGGATCAGGCTCGGGGATGCGCGGCGGCATAAACCGCCTTCAACCGCTCGACCGTGACATGGGTATACACCTCGGTGGTCTTGAGGTTCTTGTGCCCGAGCAACTCCTGGACGGCCCGCAAATCAGCCCCGTCTTCGAGGAGGTGGGTAGCGAAACTGTGGCGCAATTTGTGCGGAGTCAGCGCCGGATCCAATCCGGCCAGAGCCAAGTATCGCTTCAGGCGACTCTGGATTCGCACCGGGCTGAGTGCTACCCCACCGCGCCCTTGAAACACGGGATCCGAAGGCTTTTGACCCTCATTCGCCGCGCCCCAGTAGGCCTCCAGCGCTTTCAGGGCGGGTTCACCCACCGGAACCACTCGTTCCTTGCGCCCCTTACCAACCACCTGAAGGGTGCGAGCGATCAGGTCCACCTGTTCGTTGCGCAACGCACACACCTCGCTGATCCGAAGGCCTGATGAGTAAATCAATTCCAGGACCGCCGCATCCCGCAACCACTCAACCGGGTCTGGCGCCGGACCGTCCGCGGCGGCCAATCGCAACCGCCGAAGTTCCTCGAGCGGAGCCTGCAACAGGCATTCCATA
>CANHYD010000119.1 GCA_947464705.1 Verrucomicrobiota bacterium
CGGCCTGTCCCGCGGTGCCAAGGCCCACGGGGCCTGCGGCTGCCAGATTGCCGAAGCGGTTGTTGCCCACCTTGCTCAGGTTGTTGATGTCCCGGAAGGTTTGGACTTGGACCTGGGCGATCTTGAGGGGCTCCGGGGGCGTGGCCGGGGGCGGCACCAGGGTGCTGCGCAGGGTCAGCTTCACGTCGCCGTTCGACTCGATACGCCACGAGACCGCCTCGGTGTCGGCCGGGAGCGCCGGAGTGGTCGGGGTAAGGGTAATCTGGATGTCGCTGGAAACTCCGGGCGATCCGGGGATCTCACCCTGAACCCGCATGCCATCCGTCGTGGTCAGGTACCCATTGGCATCAGCGCGGAAATCACCAGCCCGGGTGGCGTAGGTCGCATTGTTGGCGGTGTCCCGCACGATGAAGAACCCGCTCCCGTCGATGGCCATGTCGTAGGGTTGTCCGGTCGAATCGATATTACCCTGGGCAAAACTGCTGGAGACATTCGCCAGAGAGACACCGCTACCGATCTGGGAGGCGCTGGAATTGGTGGAGAACTCCGAGAGCTTCTGACTGAACACATCGACACCTTGGGCGCGACCCGATCGAAACCCGACGGTGTTCACATTGGCGATGTTGTTTCCGATGACATCCAGCTTGTCCTGCTGGAAACGAAGGCCACTGATGCCGGTATTGAGGGATCTGAGCATAGGTTTATCTGAGGTTTTGAGCGTTTATCGAGCGATCGAGCCAAGGATTTGACCCAGTTTTTTCGGAAGGAGTTTGAGTTCGGTGGCGCTGAGCGGAAGGGATGGAGACGAGTCGGCCTTGGGGAGCGCATCGGTTCCTGCGGGCGTCACATCCGGGATCTCCGGGGCCCGGACAACAGTCACACGCGACAGGTCGTACGGCACCTCGCCGACGACGAGCTGCGGATTGCCCCCATTGAATCGAACCTCGGTCACCAACCCCTCGACGGTCCTCTGGGTGGCCGGATCTTGAAGGGATACCCATTGCCCCAGAAATTGATTGGCTTGGGAACCCTTGAACTGAGAGCGCAGACCGGCGATGTCCGCCTGCATCAATCGGGTCTGGTCCAGCGTGTTGAACTGGGCCATCTGAGCGATGAAATCGGTGTCCTTTTGAGGATTGAGCGGATCCTGGTAGGAGAACTGGGCGGCGATCAGCTTGAAGAAATCATCCTGTCCCAGAGTGCGGTTGGGCTTGCGACCGGTCATCTGCGCCCCGGAGGGATCGGTCAACGAAGCGGGGCCGGCGAGACCCGGTGCCTCGAAAGAGTTGGCGAGGGTTCGGTTGGAGGTATCAAGATTCATGGATTCAGGCCCAGGATTCCAAAAGGTGGCGGTGATCAGGCTTGGGATCCGCAGATGAAGATGCGGCCGATCGAGCCGGATGGGATCGAGGCTTCTGCCCCATCTCGCCACCCGCTCCCGGGGCCGGGTCTTGGGGCGGCGGCTGGTTGCGCCCACGCCCTCCGGACTGAGCCGAGCGCTCTTCTGCTAAATCTGAGGAGGCCTTGGTGGAGTCCGGGGAGCCCTCTCGCTCCAGAGGGAGCAGATGGACGCCCTGGGCGCGGAGCTGTTGCTGCAATTCGGGCCACCCTTCGGCGATGGCCTGAGCATCTCCCCGCTCGAGAGTGGCTCGAATCTCAACCCGTCCATCGCGACGCCGAAGATCGACGCGCAGCTCGGAACCGGCATCGGGCCGAAGGACGGCCGTCATCGATGTTGTCCGCAATCGCTGCAGAAGCACCACCTCACCCGAGAGCTGATCCGACAGGCGAGTGATCGAACGCGCTTGGGGAAGCGCCATCGACTCCGGGGGCTCCGGCAATCGATTCGATTCTCGAATCAAAGGATCCAGCACCGGCATTCCCATTGCGGAATCAAGACCTCTGGCTATGGACAAGACCTCGGCGGATTTTGAGTCCCAGCCCCCGGCATCCAAGGCCCCGGCACCGCGCCGCTGGGGCGCAGTCTCGGGAGCTGACGTTTGGAATCGATCGGAAGCCATCGCTTCACGGGGTGTCGCATGAGTCATGCCAGACCGATTCCGAGCGAGTTCCACATCCGGGTTGCTCCCCTTTTCCAACATCGTTCCTTGGCCCTGAAAACTGGTTTTTCCAGCGCTTTCTGGAGCTTTATCGGGATTGGATTGAGAAGATAACCCCTTGTCCGGCGATGCATTGTCGGAGGCTTCTCCCGAGCTCCCGTAGGCAATGTCTGCCGACCTCGAGGGAGGCAAGTTCGTCGGCTGCGGGGAACTTTTCGTCCTCTCCGGGAATTTCAAATCTCCCATGACCTCTGGGGCAAACTGCTCACTACCCCCATCCTGGAGGGCTGAGAGGGCCATTCCGAAGGACTGTCCGCCGGTGACCGAAGTCGCTTCGGCGATCAAGACCGGGGAGACCCATAGGCCGGTGGGCACCCCTTCTGAGGGTGTTGTCTCCGGGGCAAGCCTCACCGTTTCCGGTGCGGTTTGAGCCAGAGGTTCAGGAATCGACCGGAAGACGGGGGCTGGGACTCGACGGGAATCCGACCACGAATCCGCGGAAGGTTGCCTCAGTCTTGTGAGCCCAGACGAGGCCTCGTCCCGTAGGGCAACCTCCGGCCCTGAAACCGGAGAATGCGCCGTGGATGGGTTCGCTCCCGAACCCGGTTGGAGGGGCATTGGTTGAACCCAAGCAGCGACATCCCCTGCATCAGTCCGGCCAAGCTGCGAAGGGAAACCCTTCTGGGCGGTCGGTTCAGTCACCGGGGCCTGGGTCTCCGGCGTGGATCCAAGATGGGAGAGTGACCACCAACGTCCCGCAGCCGCGGATCCCCAATGGGCAGACGCCTCTTCCAGCGGCTCACCCGCACCCGAGATGAATTCGCCACGAGACACCGAAGGCAACTCTCCGGAACGAGCCATCGAAGCAGTAACCTCCGACGGTGGTTCCCCGGTGGATACGTCGATACCAACGGATCGCGGGACCGGTGAGGGCGTTGTTTTCCACTCGCCCCGCGCCCCGCGCACCGCGGGGCCCATGGGCCCGATCGGATCGGGTCGCGGAGTCTCGGGACCAACGCGTTGCAACCCGACCTCCCTTCCCTGCCCTTGAAATCGCGCGACCCCTGCAATTGTTTCCCGAGCCTTCACGTCCGCGGTGACAGGCGTTGTCGGCACAGGAGGCGTTTCCTGTCCGGCATGAGCCAACTCGGCAGGCTGCTGCACGAAGGCGGATGGGGCTGAGGAATTTCCTCCCAACAAGGGTCCCGGAGGGAATGGGGAGGTGGAGCTCCCGTGCGCGGTTTGAGGAGACGCAATCCGTCCGGAAGGAACGAGAGCGCCCGACAGTTTCGAGCCACCTGAAAAACCCGATGCGGACGAGGACTCCCCCACCGGGATGACCACCTGGGCCACCCCAGGAGGCGGCACACCGGGAACTGAGGCCCAAGTGGGGATCACGCCATTCTCGGAGATCCTCAGACGGGACTCGCCAGAGGCGACTTCAGCGTTGGAATCCTCCTGCGGTGGGTGCCCATCAAAAAAAGAAGGTTCAGAATCGTCCGCAGCCTTCGGAATTGCACGGTCGCCCCGTCGTAAACCCCAGTGAGGCGTATGGGAGGAATCCATCGCTGGGCGGGAGTCCCAACCTGCTTGGGCTGCCGAAGTCTTGAACCCCAAGACTAATGGCCCGGTTTTCTCGATCACCGGCGCACAGTCGCTCTCCCCGTTGAACACCCTACCGGCAGTGGCCGGAGTCTGAGCAGGGAGGGATAACGACGCTATTTCGACGACGGATGAAGGTTGCTGGACCACTCCATCGTCGTGCATCGATGCCAGCGCTCCGGTGACCATGGACGCAAACAACGACTCACCCTCCGGATGTTCCGGAACCCCGAGAGCTCCGCCCCCTCCCACCGAAACAACGGTTGGAAGCAGCAGAGTCTCCGCCCCCAGCGGACTGAAGGCGGTCATGACTTTTTACCGGTGGGGACCAGCCTCAGTTTGTCCGACAGGGACGCTGCCAGCTTGGCCCCTTGGGCATTGGTCTTGGCCAAGGCATCGAGAATGGACGCATTCTGATCGTCCTTCATCTGGCTCATGACCTTCACCACGAGCTTTTCGTCCAGCTCCGCAAAAACCTTCGCGACACTGGAGGGCTCCATCCCCGCGTAAGTCTTGGCCAAACGTTTCACGTTGATGGCTTCATCTTCCTGAATCCGGATGACTTGCTTATCGATGTCGTCGCGCAAACGGGCCACCGACTGGGTCACGGATGCCAGTTCAGCCCGTTCGGCCGCTAGGCGTTGACCCAACTCGTCCAAATCCTTCTGACGAATCCGGAACGAATTGCTCGTCTGCTTGAGGTATGTGATAAGCAACTCGATATCGGGGTTGTAGTAGTTCCAGGATTGGGTTTCCCCATTTAGCTCATCGGCCGTTTTGCCGGCGTGAGGCGCCCCTGAAACACCCTCCGATTCCACCACTTTGGAAGCCTTGGATGGCGGGGGCGCAGGCGGCTTGTATCCCTTGAGAATCAGGGCTGCAGTGACCGCCAGATACAGCAGCGCACCAATCAACGATCCGACGAGTGGAATAGCGATGGATTTCACAAGTTTTGAGGAGCTCCAAGGGCGGAGAAGTCGACCGGCCGACGTCGCAAGGCCATTTCATCCAGGTTTTTCTGATCTTCCCTCAACAGTTCACGTTGGTGATCGACCAGTTCCTTGGCGCAGAATTTCTCGACCACTTCACGGTCACGACGGCTTTGAAGAACCGCCTGGAGTGAGGCTGCGGCCGCTGAGGTGGCCTCGACCACCTGCTGACGGCTCTCATGACACCGCTGCTCCAGCAACAGTCGGTATCCGTCTTGCTGTGCTAGCCGAGAAGCCGGACATCCGCGCATCAAATCAGCCTGAACCTCCTGCTGATGTCGCAGGAGGGCTCCAAGGCACTCCTGAAACCGCGCTTCGGCCGCCTGACGGTTCCGAAGAGCACGTGCATGCACCTGAAGAGCCTCCTCTTCGCGGCGTTGTCGGAGTTCTCGAAGGGCTGTGACTCGGGATCGGAATCGTTTCATCAGGACCGAAGTGAAGGTTTTGAAATGCTGGCCTTTAGGAAGACCTGCCTCCGTTCACCGCCGACTGCAGGCCCGACCACGCCTGGGCGGGTGTCACACCGTGCTCCACTCCCTGCCGGAGAAAGGTCTCCAGGGGCTCCTTCAGGCGAATGGCGGCATCAATGGCCGGATTGGAACCGGCCGCGTAGGCACCCAGGCTGATCAGGTCGGCATTGCGCTTGTAGTTGGAGAGATGCTCGCGGGCTTGCCCTGCCAGACGGAGCTGCTCCTCGGAGCACAAATCCCGTGTGAGACGACTAATGCTTTGGAGCACGTCGATGGCCGGATAGTGGTTCTGTTGGGCCAGTGTGCGATCGAGCACGATGTGCCCGTCGAGAATACCGCGAACCGTATCGGCCACCGGCTCATTCATGTCGTCTCCCTCGACCAAGACCGTGAAGAATGCGGTGATGGCCCCGTTCTGTCCGGAACCGGCCCGTTCGAGCAACTGAGGCAGGAGAGCAAAGACGCTGGGGGTGTAACCTCGGGTGGCTGGAGGCTCACCCACGGCCAATCCGATCTCCCGCTGGGCCATGGCAAAACGGGTGACCGAATCCATCATCAGAAGCACCGATTTGCCCTGGTCTCGGAAATACTCGGCGATGGCCATGGCCGAGTAGGCCCCCTTGAGTCGGGTCAAGGCCGGCTCATTGGAGGTGGCCACTACGATCACCGACTTGGCGCGCCCTTCTTCTGAGAGATCCTTCTCGAGGAATTCGCGAACCTCACGACCACGCTCACCGATCAGTGCGATGACGTTGACGTCGGCCTCGGCTTGGGCGGCCATCATTCCCAGGAGCGTGGATTTTCCGACGCCCGACCCGGCGAAGATTCCTAGACGCTGCCCACGGCCAACCGGGATCAGCGTGTCGAGCGCCTTGATCCCGGTGCCAAACACCTCGCGGATCCGGCGCCGCTGCAAGGGATGAGGCGGCGGAGCCATGCACGGGGCCCGGAACACGGGCTTCACGGGTGGGAGTGCATCAATAGGCTCCCCCAATCCGTTGAGCACGCGACCCAGCAAATCGGGCCCTACGGGGACCTCCAACGGGTGCCCCAGGGCAACCACCTCGGATCCGGGGTGAATGCCATGGGTCTCCGCCAGCGGCATGAGCAGCACGCGACCCTGACGAAAGCCCACGACTTCAGCCAACGCGTCGACCTTCTTGTGGGCGCCCTCAATCCGGCACAGTTCTCCCACCGCACAAAGAGGCCCCTCGCTCTCGATGACCAGACCGATGAGTTGGACGACCCGGCCACGATTCTCGACCACACGCGTGCTCCGCACCCGCTCCAGGATGCCTCCCAATCGTTGACCCGCCGATGTGCCTTGCGGGTTCATGATTCCATCGATTGCCGGAGTAGCTCGAGCTTCACCTCCCGGCGGGCGTCCACTGTGCCAAAATCGGTGTACACCAGGCAGCCACCGCGCCCGACCTCCGAGGACACCTCGAAATGGATGCGCTCGCCGCCGAGTTCCTTGAGCAGGACGGGGCTGTTGACCCCTTCAATCAGAGCCATGTCTTCGGCGTGGAGCTGCACCCGGACGCGGCCCGTCTGGAGGAGTGATGCCAGAGCTTCCTCCAAGGCCGCCTCCACCATACTGGGAGTAATCTCAACACTGTTGACGACCTTGCGGGCCGTCTCCCAGGCGATGGCGATGAGCGCCTGCTCGCAATCCCGAACCACCTGGGGGATGGCGTTCTCGAATTGGACGAAGAGTCGATTCTGGAGATGGCGCAGATCGGCGCGCTGCTGGACGAGTTGTTCACTCAGAGCCCGCTCGCCGTCGGCGACTCCCCGAGCGTAGGCATCCTGCTCGCGCAGGCGCCATTTGCGCTCCAGTTCCGAGAGGGAGACCTTGACGATCTGGACCTCGCGGAGAGCTTCGCCAAACGCGATGGGGTTCGAATGGAGATTGGGGTTGGGTTGCATGATCAGGATGAACTGAGCCCTTCGTTGTCGGCCTCGGATTTGCGGACG
>CANHYD010000120.1 GCA_947464705.1 Verrucomicrobiota bacterium
GTTGTCGGTTGATGGTTGATGGTTGATTCGAGGGGCTTGCAGCCTTTCAACCCATAGCGGTCGAAGGTTGAGCGGGCAGGGAGATGGCGCTCCGATCAGTTTCACCTCGAACCGAGAACAGAGAACAGAGAACAGAGAACAGAAAACCGCGGATCCCCTCGATCACTGATTCTCTTTAGTAAACAGCCCTTCGGGCGCGATGGCTCCGAAGGGCTGCTGAGGGTTCCTGTCGATTCAGGAATGAAATGCGAATGGGAGATCCGGGGATCAAACCACCATCTTGAACCACTTGGCATCGCCCGGTACGGCCACCGGGTAGAAGCCATTGGCATCCGCCTTAGACTTGCACTCGGAGTCCCAGCGCAGGTTCTCGAAGTCGTTCGGGGCTAGGTTCACGTTGGAATTGAGGGCCTGCTCCCAGCTGATGGTCTTGCCCGTGTAGGTGGACATACGTCCCATGATGGAGGTCAGCGACGACTTTGCACCGTTGAAGGCTTCGTTGTAGTCGGTGTTCTTGCGGATCGCGGCGAACAAGTCGTCGTGCTCCTGCTGGTAGGGGTCCACAGGCTTCTCGCCGCGGAAGCGCCAAGCATTCCCGCCGCCGGACGGAGTGATGGAGTGGCCGCTGATATTGCAGAAGCCCTTGGAACCCACGCACTGCTCGGACACGTTGCTGTCGGCGCCGCGGATGTGGCGGCATTGGCTCAGCAGCGTGGTGCCGTCGGCGTAGGTGTACTCGATGGCGTGGTGGTCGAAGATCTCGCCGTATTCCTTCTGGGTACGGACCTGACGGCCGCCCATGCCGTGGGCCTTCACCGGGTAGGCGTTCTTGACCCAGTTGGCGACGTCGAGGTTGTGGATGTGCTGCTCGGTGATGTGGTCGCCGCACAGCCAGTTGAAGTAGTACCAGTTGCGCATCTGGTACTCGAGTTCGGTCTGGCCGTCTTTACGCGGGTTGACCCAAACACCGCCGTCGTTCCAGTAAGCGCGTACGAGGTAGATGTCGCCGAGGGCTCCATCATGGAGGCGCTTCATGGTCTCGAGATAGCCCGGCTGATGATGGCGCTGCAGGCCGACACCCACCTTGAGGTTCTTCTTCTTGGCCTCTTCAGCAGCGGCCAGAACGCGACGGACGCCAGGCCCATCGACGGCCACCGGCTTTTCCATGAACACGTGCTTGCCCTGACGCACAGCCTCTTCGAAATGCTGCGGGCGGAATCCCGGGGGCGTTGCCAGGACAACGACGTCGGCCAGTGCGATGGCCTTCTTGTAGCCGTCGAGACCCACAAACTGCCGGTCGGCCGGCACGTCCACCTTGGCGCCCTGGGAGGACTTCAGGCTGTTCAGTGCGCCCGTGAGGCGATCCTGGAAGGCATCGGCCATGGCCACGAGCTTCACGCCCGGGACGTTGAGGGCCTGATTGGCTGCGCCGGAACCACGGCCGCCGCAACCGACGAGGGCGATCTTGATCTCGTCGGTGGCGGCAGCGAACGCCATGCGCTCGATGGCCAGGCTGCCGATCATGGCTCCGCCAAGGGCGGTGCTGGAGGTGGAGAGGAAACCGCGCCGGGTCAGGACCGAGGCGCTGGCTGCGGGGATGATTTGGCTCATGTCGTTGAAACGTTGAAGTGATTCCCGACGCCCCCGCTCCTCCGGCCATTCATGGCTTTCAATTGGGGTGAACACAGTCTGGGAAATCACGGGTGGATCTGGAAAAAACTACTCCCCGTTCTGGGGTGGGATCAACCGGAAGTTTCCGCGGGGTTCGGTGCGGCATCGGTTCGACGTCGACGTCGACGGAAAATCCCCAGCACGTCGGCGGCCTCCCGGATTCCCAGGGCGGTGGACACCCAAAAGTATCCGGCTGAAGCCAGGGCCATGGGGACGAAGGTGGCCCCGAGCCGGGCGGGCAGACCCGTATTTCCGATCCATCGGTTCCAAGCCCACAGGGCCACGAGGGCTGTGCCGGCGGCCGCGAGACCTGCCAGACCCATCCGCAGGACCGGCGCGAACAGGGTCGGCAGATCAAACTTTGGCTGCTTCCGCTTCAGGGCGTAGAAGAGCAGGAAGCACTGCATCGTGGCGCTGGTCGAGTTGGCGATGGCCAGACCCGCTTTCGGCATCAGGCTGACCGAGATGAAGGCGGCGACAAAGTTGGCCGCGATGGCTGCCAGGCTGATGCGCATGGGAGTCTTGGTGTCTCCCAGAGCGTAAAAGGCCCGGGCCAAAACATTGTTGAGGGAAAACGCCATGAGGCTCGGACTTAGGCAGAGCATCATCAGAGTCACCTGGGCGGTGGATGCCGCCCGGAACTGGCCCCTCTCGAAGAGCAGTCGCACAATGGGCTCCGACAGGGTCAGTAGCAGCACCAGTGGCAAGAGCGTGAGAAAAATGAGCTGTTGGAGCCCCTCGGTCAGGGTGCTGCGGAACTCAGGAAATTTCTTGTCCACCGCCAGCGTGCTCAACTCGGTTAGCAGCACCGTGGCCAGCGAAATGCCCACGACTCCCTGGGGCAATTCCATGAGGCGCACGGCGTAATTGAACGAGGATACGATTTCTCGGCCGTGGGTATAGGCGAAGCTTTGGCACAGAACTGTATTGATCTGGAAGGCGGCCACGCCGATCACTGAGGGGCCCATTCGCCGGGCCACTTCGCGGACGGCCGGCTCTTTCCAGGGGCTCAGCCACCGAAATTGGAATCCTTCGGAGACCAGGGAAGGGATTTGGAACGCGGCTTGGGCCACTCCGGCCACGACCACTCCCACGGCCAGTGCGAAAATCTGTGTGTGCAACTCCGCCCCAAAATGCGGCGCCAGCCACCAGATCGAGGCCAGCATCACCACGTTCAACATGGTGGCTCCCAGAGCTGGTAGAAAGAAGTGGTTGCGGGCATTGAGCATGCCGATGAATCCGGCCGCGACACACACCATTGGCAGATAGGGAAGCATCCATCGCAGGAGCTGGAACATCAGCTCGGTGTGGATATCGATGTGGAAATAGACGTTGGATTTGCTGTTGGAGTACCAGAGCACGAGGCTGACAACCCCCAGCAGCACCAAGCAAATGGCCGTGCAGGCGAGGAACACCGCCCAAGTGCAGGCCAGTCCGACGCGCCAGGCCGCCGACACCCCGTCCTTGCGTTCGGTTTCCTTAAAGACGGGGATGAACGCCGAGGACAGCGCGCCTTCACCCAGGAGTCGCCGGAAAAGATTAGGTATTTGGAAAGCCAGGAAGAACGCGTCGGCCACGGGACCTGTGCCCATGAACGCCGCGTAGGCGGATTCGCGAACAAACCCGAGAATCCGACTCAGCAGTGTTGCGGCACCGGCGGCACCCGACGAGGACAGCCAACGAGACATGGGACGGAAAGCATCCCGCAGGCAATGGAACGACCCAAGGGAAATTCGGAAACCGAGGCCGATTAGACCGATCTCTTGAATCTTCGGGATGACGCTGAGCGGCCCGAGGTGGCTGAGGTTTGGGAGCTTCAGAAGGGTGGCACTCATCGAATGCAGCGCCGACCGCCTTGCCTTCAGGGCCCAGATTGGTTCACTCTCGACGTCCATGCCAACTGTTCAGGTTCCGCTGGGGAACCGTTCTTATGAGATTCAAGTCGGAACCCGCCTCATTGCGACGCTGGGTGAGCGTTGCCGTCGTCTCAAGATAGGGACGAGGTGCGCGGTGATCACCGACTCCAATGTGGGCAAGCACTATGGGGAGGCGGCCATCAAGTCTCTCAAGGTGGCCGGCTTCACGCCAACGCTGATCACGGTCGACGCCGGTGAGTCTTCCAAGAATCTGGCAACGGTGCAGAAGTGCTACGATCAGCTGGCTGCCCACCGGATTGAGCGGAAGAGCTTTCTGGTGGCGCTGGGCGGTGGAGTCGTGGGTGATCTCGCGGGCTTTGTGGCGGCGACCTACTTGCGCGGAATCGCGTTTGTTCAGGTCCCGACAACGCTGCTGTCGCAGGTGGACAGCTCGGTCGGCGGCAAGGTGGGTGTGAACTTGAAGGCCGGTAAAAATCTGGTCGGAGCCTTCCATCAACCGCGTCTGGTCCTTTGTGACTTGGACACCTTGTCCACGCTTCCCGATCGGGAGTTGCGCTCCGGCATCGCTGAGATCGTGAAGTACGGCGTCATCTATGACGCCACCCTGTTCCAGCGGTTGGAGAAACAGTTGGACGGCCTTCTCGAAAAGCAGCCGCCGATCTTGTCGGCCATCATCGCGCGGTGCTGCGCCATCAAGGCGGAGATCGTTTCCCAGGACGAAACCGAAACGGGCCTACGGGCAACGCTGAATTTCGGTCACACCATCGGCCATGCGATCGAAAACTCTTCTGGCTATGGCAAGTTTTTGCACGGTGAAGCCATCAGCATCGGCCAAGTGGCCGCAGCTCATTTGTCGGCCCGGCGAACCGGTCTGCCGGCGGCTGATGTGCAGCGCATCCAGGCTCTCTTCGAGCGCCTCGGGTTGCCCACATCCATCAAGCTACCGGGAGACAAGCGCGACAAACTCTTCTCGGCGATGCGTCTCGACAAGAAGGTCAGTGCCGGTGAAATCCATTTCGTCTTGGCCGAGCAGATCGGCAAGGCGGTCTGGGGTCAGCGCGTGCCGGATGCCGAGGTCAATTGGGCTTTGGATCAGGTCAAGGGCTGATGGGTCGAGTCGGCACGAGCCGGCGTTCTGATCGCCGTTTGAGTTGCCGCTCTGCGATTCCCGAAACCGTTCTTGGTTGGATGTTCCCAATCGGACCTGGGGCTGGACCCGTGACAGCGATTCCACCGGATCGCTGTCTCAAAGTTCTGCAATGCGCGCCATGATGGTGTCGGCCACCTCCTGGTAGATGGCCTTCAGGCGCTCCTTGTCGCAGGTTTTGGCTTCAGTCCGCAGGGATTCGAAGTAAAGAGGCTGCCCCACCACCACTCGGAACCGGCCCCGGCCCGGAAAACGTTGGTGGCGTCCCCAAGCCTCGAAGGTGCCGTGCAGTCGGATCGGGACAACAGGGGCACCCGATTTGATGACTGTCAGGCCGATGCCGGATCGCGCCGGCCTGAGGCAACCATCGTGAGTTCGGGTGCCTTCCGGGAACAAGAGAATGGCGGCCCCGCCGTGAAGACGGTCCAAGATCGCTTTCAACCCAGCACCTCCTCCACCCTCGCGATTGACCGGAACCGCATTTAACTTGCGGATGTACCAGCCAAGAATGGGGATATGGAAGAGGGTGTCCCGGGCCAGAAAATTGACAGCGCGTGGCACTGAACCTCCGATGAGTGGAGGGTCGGCTAGACTGGCATGGTTGGATGCCAGGATCACCGGGCCGACCCGTGGGATCCGCTCCACGTGCTCGACTTGGGTGCCATAGAAACAACGGGAGGCCAAGCGGGCTGACCACCAGGCAATCCGGTAGGTCCAGGTCATTCGAGCGGCCCGGATATGCTCTTCGGAGAACCCGTCTGATGACGCTGGGGGAGATTCCATGATGCTCGACGAAGGCTCAGTCCAGCCGGACCTTCAGTCCATCCCAAGCCAAGGAGACACCCGCCGGTAATTCCGCCTGATCTCGGTCGTGGTCGTAATGGTGAGTCAAGTGGGTGAGGTAGGTCTGGTCAGCCCCGATGCGTCGTGCTGTGGTGAGCGCCTCGTCGAGACACATGTGGGTGGGGTGAGGCTCGGGGCGAAGCGCATCGAGAACCGCTACTTGGACTCCCTGGGCGAAGGCCAAAGCCGGTGCGATCACTTCCTTGCAGTCGCTGAAATACGCCAGCCGCTTGACCCCGCCTTGCTCAAAGACCAAACCCGTGGTGGTGATGCGGCCATGGGGTAGTTGAAAGGGGGTCACACGCAAGTCTCCGATTTCGAAGGGACCGTCGATGACCATGGGCTGCGGGTGAAAATAACTGAAGGGAATGGGATGACCGCCAAAGGCGTAGTCGTACACGCGGCGGAGCGACCGGAAGGTTTCTTCGGTGGCATACACCGGAAGCGGGCCCTCGCGCAGGTCGCAGACACGGCGGCAGTCGTCCATGCCCATGATGTGGTCGGCATGCGCATGGGTGATGAGGACGGCATCCAGGTAACCGAGTTTTTCCCGCAGCATCTGGGCTCGGAAATCCGGAGTGGTGTCGATGACCAAACGGACCACCGGCGTCTCGATGTAGATCGAGGCGCGGAGTCGGTGATTCCGAGGGTTGGCCAAAAAGGCTTCTGGATATTCCTTTCCAATGATGGGCACCCCCTGAGAGGTGCCTGTACCCAAGAAGCGGAACGCGAAAGACATCACCGGAGACTGCGAGTGGTCCGCATCCGATGTCAAAGCCCGGCGTTGGGATAGCCCGGCGTTAGGACTTTGATTTTGATTTGGATCGTGGGGACGGTTTGCCGCGTTTGATGGGCTTTTCGGTGGTCCTGCGGCGAAAGTTCTGCAGCTCGATGCTCCAGTTCTTGCTGCGGACCGGAACCACCGTGGGTTCGGCCGCGGGGAATCCCTCGGTGGCCGACAGCACACCGGGTGAACCCGCCGCCAACAAGACAGAGGTCCGAGGCGGTTGGATTGAGGTCGCAGCAGGAGGAACTTCGGGCTGAACGGCGGCCGGTTGAATCGCTGGTGCAGCGAGAATGGGCGGTGCCGGCGGCGCTTGCGTGGCTTTGTCCAGACGGCTTCGCAGGTCCGAGTTCTCGGCTTCGAGCAACGCCTTCTGCAGATTTAGTTCGGCGAGGGCCTGCTTGCCGGATTCGAACTGCATCCGCAGTTGATCGCTCTCCTCGTGGGCCTTCCCCAAAGCCACCTCCAGATGCATGCGCAACGCGGTTTCTCGGGCCACCTGCGCGCCTTGCTCGGCCATTTTTCCGCGTAACTCCAACAACTCTGGCTGGAGAACCCAATGGCTGCTTTCCAGAATCTGATTCCGACCTTCCAAGCGGCTCTGCTCCGGAGAGGGAGCCTGTTGAAGGGGCTGCGCATCCTTGGGAACGGGCTTTGTGGCGGGCGGCCGGCTCGCGAAGAAGCGGTGAACCATCAGTGACCGCACAGCGATCCCGACACCCAGGAACCCCACACCGCCACCGAGA
>CANHYD010000121.1 GCA_947464705.1 Verrucomicrobiota bacterium
GCCGACGACCGCCGGGCCGAGGTGATCCGCTACGTCCGGGACAAGTACGGCCGAGATGCCGTCGCCCAGATCATCACCTTCGGCACCATGGGTGCGAAGTCGGTCATCCGCGATGTGGGCCGAGTCATGGGCTTGGCGGTCGGTGAAGCCGACCGGCTGGCCAAGATGATCACCGACGTGAAGTGGGGCCTGAAGGACGCGCTCCAGAAGAACGCCGAGTTCAAGCAAGCCTACGACGAAGAGGAGGTCACCCGCGAACTCATCGATACGGCCCTCCTCCTGGAAGACCAGACCCGCAGCGTGGGTGTGCATGCGGCCGGCGTGGTCATCGGAGCCCAGCCGCTCGTGAACCTCCTGCCGCTCAAGCAGGACGACGAGGGCGGCATCGTCACCCAGTACGCCATGGGGCCGGTCGGCGACCTGGGACTCCTCAAGATGGACTTCCTGGGTCTCAAGACCCTGACGGTCATCCGCAACACCGCGGAGATGGTGGGGAAATCCACCGGCGTCCAGCTTGACCTGGACAACCTGCCGCTCAATGACTCCAAGACCTACGATTTGCTGAACAACGCCCAGACCCTGGGGGTGTTCCAGCTGGAATCCGGGGGCATGCGCGACTTGTGCAAGAAGTTCAAGATCGCCTCGGTCGAGCACATCACCGCACTCATCTCGCTCTACCGTCCGGGTCCGATGGACCTGATCCCGGACTTCATCAAGCGACGCCACGGCGAACAGGAGATCGTCTATCCCCATGCCCTGCTGGAGCCTATCGCCCGTGAAACCTATGGCATTCTGATTTATCAGGAGCAGGTCATGCAGGCGACGCAGATCCTGGCCGGCTACACCCTTGGGGGCGCCGACCTGCTCCGTCGGGCCATGGGCAAGAAGAAGCTCGAGGAGATGGTCAAGCAGCGCGAGACCTTCGTGAAGGGCTGCGCAGACACCAACGGGATTTCGGCCCCCAAGGCCAACGAGGTCTTTGACTTGCTCGAGAAGTTCGCGGGCTACGGCTTCAACAAGTCGCACGCGGCGGCCTATGCCGTGGTGGCCTATCAAACGGCCTGGCTGAAGGCGAACTACCCGGTGGAGTTCCTCAGCGCCATGATGACCAACGATCAAGGCGACACCGCCAAGTTGAGTCAGTACATCGCCGAGGCCAAGACCCTGGGCATCGAAACCCTGGGCCCCGACGTCAATGCATCGGGCCTTCATTTTGCACCCGCCGCGGCAGAGGCAGGTCGGCGAGTCATCCGGTTCGGGTTGGCGGCCATCAAGGGTGTGGGTGAAGCGGCCGTCGAGGCGTTGCTGGCCGCCCGTTCCCAGGGAGGGGCTTTCACGAACTTGGAAGATCTGTGCGGCCGGGTGGACACCAAGGCCATCAACCGCAAGGCCCTCGAAGCCCTCATCAAGGCCGGTGCCTGCGATTCCATTGGGCCCAATCGCGCCACCGTCTTCCACCAAATCGAGGGCTCGATGGCCCGCGCCACGGCCAACGCGTCGGACAAATCCCGGGGTCAGGTCTCCTTTTTCGACACCTTCGAAGCCGCTCCGGCCGCCCGGAAGCGAGCGGAAAACCCCGTGGTCCAAGAAGATTGGCCGGTGGCCCAGAAGTTGGCGGACGAAAAGGAACTGGTGGGCTTCTACGTCAGCGGGCATCCGCTGGGTCCTTACGAGAAGCTTTTGTCCCGGCATACCACGCACACCATCGAAGAACTGGCGGCGCTACCGAATCGATCGATGGCTCGGATCGGTGGACTGGTGTCCGCCGTGCAGAAAGGCGTTTCAAAAAAGACGGGCAAGCCCTACGCCATGGTCACGCTGGAGGACATGACCGGCACGGTCACCGCGTTGGCCATGAACGAATCCTACGACCGCTATGCTGACCTCTTCGTGGTCAATCAGGCGTTGCTGGTGACCGCGGAGGTCAGCACGGGCGAGGAACGGCCTAAGCTCTTCCCGCAGGAAATCCTGCCGCTCGACGCCGCCCCCAAAAAGTTCACCAAGCGGGTCCAACTGCGCCTCCGGTCCGACCAATTGGGTGACCCACGACTTGGCGACCTCAAGGCATTGGTCGAAGCCCATTCCGGCTCGGTGGTGCTTTACCTCTGCATCCGCATGCCCGGCGGGGAGTCGGTGTGGATCGAGCCCAACGACCGCTACCAGGTCACCCCGTCTCGAGAGTTCGAGTCGGCGATCACCGGTCTCTTTGGCCCAGAATCCTATCAGGTCAAGGTGGACAACGCCCTGCCCGAACGGGCGCCGCGCCGCTGGGAAAAACGCGGCAACGGGGGTGGCGGCGGTGGAGGCGACGAATAGTTCGCCAGGAAATGATAAGGACCCCGGAATTATCCGGGGTCCTTTCGGGCGGACTACTTCTGGAGTCTCAGCGACTCAAGAACCCTTTGACGCGGAGTTCGGGCTTGTCGGGGGCGAAGGGTAGGCGGTCCGGGGTGACGTAGACGGCCGTGGTGAGCTTCAGCGGAGCGGCGGCACCCAGGTCGTAAGTCAGCTCCACCATGGCTGCGGTCCAACCTGCCGAAGGGGGGGTGATTTGGCCCACATACTGACCTTGCGCGTCGGGCGTCAGGTCGGTCGAGGTCCATGCCGCACCGATGGTTTCGAGACGAAAGTCACGGGCCTTGGGATTGTGCGCCTGCCACAGTTTGATGCTTTTCGGCGCATCGGTCACTTGGACGCGGATTCGGCCCGGGGCTTCTTGCTTCCAGGTGAAGCGGGGCAAGGGCGTCCGGTTGATGGTGGCGTGGTGCCAGGCCATCAGCGTCGGGTAGGCGTCTGAACCCTTCAGGGAATGGTCGGTGTTGGGGATGTAGCGCAGGTATTTCGGACCTTGGAGTTCGTCGAAGTAGAATTGCGAGGAGTCCGGCAGGAAGAACTGGTCGCCGCAGGCGTTCATGATGAGCTTGGGCTGGGTGAGCCGGTCGCGGTACTCGAAGGGTTCCTCGATTTTCATGAGAGCCCGGTATTCCGGGGTTCCTTGCCAGTTCATGATGCCTTGCTCGACGTAATTGCCCACGGCCGGCGCGTAGTTGCCGTAGGCTTGGAAGTGATGCTTGAAGGACGGCTCGATATTGAGCAGGTCGATCACGATGGGGCAGAGGGCCACGACGCGCTTGTCCACCGCCGCGGTGGTCCATGTCGTCCAGCCGCGCTTGGAACCGCCCGCCACGACGTAAGTCTCCACGGCCTGAGATCCTCCGGCGTCCGTCGCAGTGAAGGCGCTCACCGCATCCATGGCTCGGACCACCGCCTTGGTCATGGGCAGTCGGGCCGGCCATCGGGAGTCACCGGTGCGGAGGTATTGGTCCCAGGTGTAAGCGATGAGGTCGTCCTCAACCCGCTCCTTGCCGTCCCGGTGGAAGATCAGCGGCTGGTTGGGGATCATCTTTAGCTCCACCACCACCGAGCGGGTCGCCTCCGCGATCCGGGTGAGCTCGGCGCTCGGCTTCGGTCGGTCGCCCTCCCGGTTGGCGCCTCCGGCGATCACGAGCAGCGCCGTCTTGTGGGCGAGATCCTTCGGTCGGGCCACGGTGAGCCAGTGCTTCCAAAGGGTCCGGTTCACCTCATTGGTGGTCAGCCAAGTTTGCGAGGTGAGGTCGATGAGGGTCACCTGGCAGCGTCCGATATTGGTGCTCGTGGTCACCGTCCAGGCAAACGAAGCGTCCGGTTGGGCCACATACCGATCGAGAGCCGTCTCCGGACTCTGGAAGGGAGTGGGGCTGGAGGCGGAAACCGTCTGGGACAGCAGACCTCCCAGCACCAGCAAGCTGGCGGTGGCCGAGAGACAATGGGACATCGTGGGCATCCGGAACAGAATGTCAGGGGCCGACGCTCAATCAATGCCAGAGGGGCCCGACGGACCGGAATGAGCACGAACTCCGCAGCCACCGGAATCGGACTGGCGGCGCGGGGTTGCAGGCCTGCAGGAAGCGTTCAATCTGAGGCGGTCCCAAAACGGCCCTCAGTCTTGCTGCACGCGGTGGCACGCTGAATGGCCGAGACCGCCTCGCCGTCGGAATCCATCCACATGAACCTTCGAGTCCTACTGCTGTTCCTGAGTGTCGCGGGTGCGGTGCTTCGGGCCGCGGACTTCCATCGGGATCTCTTGCCGCAATTGCAGAGGCACTGCTGGGACTGTCACAACGCTCGTAAGGCCAAGGGTGGTGTGCGCCTCGATGGCTTCACCAACCTCGCGTCGATCTACCGGCATCCCAAGCTTTGGGAGACGGCGGTGCGACAGCTCGAAGAAGGCCTCATGCCCCCGGAGAATCGCAAACCCCAACCCACCCAAGAGGAGCGATTGACCTTGAGTGAAGGGCTGCGGGACCTGCTCGACAATCCCGCTCCCGGTAGCGTCCCGCTGGATCCCGGGCCCAAGATCGCCCACCGACTCAGCCGTACCGAATACAACAATACGGTCCGCGATCTCCTCGGCGTCAGCCTGCGGCCTGCCGATGACTTCCCGGCCGACGGGGGTGGTGGCGGTGGTTTTGACAATAATGCCAGCACGCTCTTTGTGCCTCCGCTGCTCCTGGAAAAATACCTCCTGGCGGCTGAGGAGGTGTTGGCCGCGGCACCCGCCGAGTCCCTCTTTCGCCATCCGGTCACTTGGTATCGGTCGGAATCGGCAGCAGCGGCCCAGAACCTCCGGGATTTCGCACGCCGCGCTTGGCGACGCCCTGTTTCAGGCCCGGAAATGGCCCGACTCTTGGAGTTCCATCAGCGGACCCGTCGGGCCGGAGCCGATTCCCGGACCGCCACCCTGGCAGCTGCCAAAGCCGTTTTGGTGTCACCGCAGTTCCTCTTCCGCCTCGAAAAGGACCCTCCGGGGCGATCACCGGCCCCCATTGACGACCATGCACTGGCCAGTCGCCTGAGCTATTTCCTGTGGGCGTCAATGCCTGACGCGACGCTCCTCGCCTTGGCCGATGCCGGCCGTCTTTCCCAACCCAAGATCCTGGAGGCTCAGGTGTTGCGGATGCTGGCCGACCCCAAGGCCCGAGCCTTGTCCGAACAGTTTGTGGGTCAGTGGCTCGGCATCCGGACGCTCGGTTCGGTGGCCGCGCCCGATCCGCGCAAGTTCCCGGAATTCACTCCGGCCTTGAGAGAAGCCATGGTGTCGGAGCCCACGGAATTCTTCGCCGGATTGCTGCGCGAGGACCGCAGCCTGTTGGAGTTGCTCGATAGCGACTACGCCTGGGTGAATGCCGATTTGGCCCGGCATTACGGAATCCCCGGCGTCAGTGGCCAGAGCTTCACCCGGGTCTCGTTGCCGGACCGCCGCCGAGGCGGCGTCACGGGCATGGCGGCTGTGCTGACACAGACCAGCTATCCTCAGCGCACCAGTCCTGTGCTGCGTGGAAAGTGGTTGCTGGAGGAAGTCTTTGGAACCCCGCCTCCACCCCCGCCGCCCTTGGTCGCCACGCTGTCTCCCAATGATGCGAAGAGCGAGGGACTCACTTTCCGTCAGCGCCTGGAGAAGCACCGCAAGGATCCCAACTGCGCGGCCTGTCACGCGCGCCTGGATCCCCTAGGCTTCGCCTTGGAGAATTTCGACCCCCTCGGCCGATGGCGCACCGAGGTGTCGGGAGAAGCGGTTGATGCCAGCGGGGAGTTGCCGGGCGGTGTGGTCATCGTGGGCCCGGAGGCCCTCAAGAAACTCCTTCTGGAGCGCCGGCAACTCTTCCTGCGTCACCTGACCGAGAAGATGCTGGCCTATGCGTTGGGACGCGGCGTGGAATATTACGACATCCCGGCCGTGAAGCAGATCACCGAAACCGTGGCGGCCGACGGTCATCGAGCGCCCCGGTTGATCCTGGAGATTGTCCGCAGCGCGCCCTTCCGCCTGCGTCGCGGCGCTGGATTCGAGGAAGCCGAGGGTTCTCCCCAATGACGGCCCGATCCGAACGCGCTCCGCGCAGCAGGCCTTGGATCTCCAGCCTCGATGGGCCGGCTGGTGACCAATGCGGCCGCCAGTCGGGTCCTCCGGCCCGACGAGTCTATCCGACCAGACCCGCCCGGATCGCCTGCGCCAATCGATCGATTTGACTTCGGGAATGGGTCGCTTGAAGAGCGATGCGGAAAAACCCGCCTCCGGGCCCACCCGGATATCGGATCCATGGCGGCAAGAAGCCGGCCTGAGTCAAGGCTGCGGCGATCCGCTGCGCTTGGGCCTCGTCCACGGGATGAATCGCGGTAACTGGGGTCCGGGGATCGTTGAGAATTTCCGGCCGCGTCGGCAGCGCCGTCGAAAAACGGCGGGTGAGCTCCTGCAACCGGCGGACTCGTCCCGGAAGCCGATGCACCCGGACCACGGCGGCGGTGATGGCTGCAGCGATGGCCAGCGGCGGTGCCGACGATCCCAGATAGGCTCCGGCTCGGGTTCGAATTTGTTCCATCAACGCGGCTTCGCCAATGACCGCTCCACCGGCGACCGCCAAGGCTTTCGAAAACGTGACGCTGCGGATGAGCCGAGCATCCCGCAGCCCGAACACCTCCGGTGATCCCCGACCGGTCGCGCCCACCGATCCGATCCCGTGGGCATCGTCCACCCACAGCAACCCCGACGGGGGCAGCGCCTCCAAGTAGGCCTTCAGCGGGGTCATGCCACCTCGAATCCCGTAGACCCCATCGGTGGCCACCAGCGGGCGAGCCGACTCTGGCAGGCGGCTCAGGGCCGCACGCAGGGCTTGAGGATCTCCCGAGGCGAAGGGGAGGACCGGCAACCCGCTCAAGCGTGCCCCGTCTTGGACACAGTTGTGGGCAGCGGCATCGAGAATGACATGGGTCGCCTGGTCCCGCAGGCCTTGAGCCACCGCCAGCGAAGCCAAGTAACCGGTGGCCGTGAGGACGGCGGCCGGTTCGTTCAGGAAGGCTGCGATGGCCGCCTCGGCCTGTCGGTACAGCGGGTGATCGCCGGTGGTCGCCCGCGAGGCCCCGGTCTGGAGAGGTCCGGTGGCGGAGACTCTCAGCCAGGCCTTGCGGATGACCGCATCTTCGGACAAGCCGAGATAA
>CANHYD010000122.1 GCA_947464705.1 Verrucomicrobiota bacterium
CGCTGGACGGCCCGACGAACCTCCCGTTCCACCCAACAGGAGGCTGCCCGCCAGGACCAACGCCATGCCGGCCCATTGCCAACCGACGGGTTGCTCACCCAGCAGCAACCAACCGGGAAGCAGGCTCACCCAAGGCTTGTAGGCATTGATGGGGCCCAGCAGCGAAAGATCCGAACGTCGAACGGCCTCGATGATGAGCCAGTTGGCCGCCACTGCCAGGGCGGCGGACAACAGGCTCCAGGACCAGAAAACCCAACCCAGCGAATCGCCGGCCCGGAGCAAGATCGCCATGGCCACTGGACCCAGCACCCCATGCGTGAAGGCCAGCAGCACCGGCGCCGGCCAACCATGGCTCGCCAAGGCCTTTTGGAAGGCATTGGAGCACGGGTTGGAAATGACCCGGAGGGCGATCACCAGCCAGGGTGTCAATCCGGGATCCGCCATGGCGCGGGATTCAGAGCGGAGGGCGTAGAGGGGTTTCTTCAGCCCCGGTAGATCACCATCACCCCAAAGTCGGCCAGGAGCTTCTGGGTAGCGATATCGAGGTAACTGTAGTTGATGGGAGTGATGCTCACGAGGGCCTGATCGCCGACCTTGTTGAGGAAATCCGACACGACCTCATCGAACTTGTTGTGGCCCGCCTCCTTGCAGTCGGAGTGACGAATGGTCTTCACCCGAAGTCCTGGCTTGGATTCCCTGGCCGCCAGTTCCAGCGACTTGTTGGGCTTTTGGATGAGGGATCCGATGGGTCTCTGGGACACGGGCACCGCCATGCGTTTTTCGTCGCGCATCTCCAGACCCGAGGGCGTTGGGACCGGCAAGGTGGACCTGGCAGACGACGCAGATGCGGCCGGCACGGTCACCGGCTTTTGACAGGTCGGGCAGTCAAATTGCTGACCGGCGGCGTCTTGATCGACCTCCAGGTTGAGGCCGCAATGGGGGCAGTTGAAAGTAATGTCCATGAAATCACTCAAACGTTCGGGAAAGTTGCTTCAATCGAAGGGCTAAGGGGGAGTTGGCCGGAGTTCGGGCCTTCACGGCTGCATAGACCCGACGGGCCTCGGCCGGATTGCTGCGAACCAGCATCTGAGCGTAGTCCAGTTGGATAGCAGAAAGCCGGGGTTCAGGAACCCAAGCACCATTCTGGTTGAGCCATTGACGAATTGCCTGCGGACCGGCTTGCGTAGCAATTGCCAACGAGGCCTCGAGCGGCGGTGACAGGCTGGGCAACGATTCATCGACCACCATCGGGGTGGCATTTTCTCGAGCCTGCTCATCCGTGGGGATCGAACGGTAGATCAGCGAGATCCGGTAGACACCGAATCCCACCGTAGCCACCAACAGGAATAGCAGCACGAATTTCACGGAGCACGCTCTTCATGACCCACCCCCCAAAGGATTCGCCGATTATTCTCCGGGGGTTCTCTGAATCCGGGCCCCAAGCTTCTGGAGTTTGAGCTCCATCCGCTCATAGCCGCGATCCAGATGATAAACCCGGTGAACCTGAGTGCTGCCCTTGGCTGCAAGGCCCGCGATGACCAGCGCTGCTGACGCCCGAAGATCGGAAGCCATCACCGGAGCACCACTCAGAGGTCGACCCCCTTTAACGATGGCACTTGGACCTTCGATGGCAATATCTGCACCCAGACGCATGAGCTCCGAAGCATGCATGAAGCGCGATTCGAAAATACGCTCGGTGATGATGCTCGTCCCTGGAGCCTGACAGGCCAAGGCCATCAACTGCGCCTGCATGTCGGTGGGAAATCCACTGTACGGCATGGTGGTGATGTCGATGGGTTTGAGGGAACCCGTGCCCCGAACCGTGAGGACTCCAGCGGCCCGGCGGATCTCCGCGCCGGCCTCCTGGAGCTTGTCGAGCACCGCCCCGAGGTGGTCGGGCCGGGCCCCGCGCAGGGTGACTTCACCACCCGTCGCCGCAGCCACGGCCGCGAAGGTACCCGCCTCGATGCGGTCGGCGATGACTTCGTGATCGGCCCCGTGCAGCGCCTTCACGCCGTGGATGGTGATCGTCGGACTGCCTGCGCCAGTGATCTTGGCTCCCATGGCGATGAGGAAGTCGGCCAGATCCACCACCTCCGGTTCGCACGCAGCGCTCTCGATGACCGTGATGCCGGAGGCCAGTGTAGCAGCCATCATCAGGTTGGCCGTCCCGAGAACCGTCGGCCCCACGCGACCACCGAGGAAGATCATCTGTCCCTCCAGACGCGGCGCATGGACCCGGACGTACCCGGCCTCTACCTCGACCTGAGCGCCTAAGCCACGCAACCCCTTGAGGTGCAGGTCAATCGGCCGCGTGCCGATCACGCAGCCTCCGGGCAACGACACCACAGCCTCCTTCAGGCGCGCCAAAAGCGGCCCCAAAATACAAATCGAGCCCCGCATCTTGCGGATTAATTCGTAATCACCGCGGCCGGAGATGTTCGCCGCTCGGATGGTCAGTGTGTCGCCGTCCCGAGTCACCTCGGCTCCAAGGGACTGGAGGATCTTGAGCATGAAACCGACGTCGCTCAGGTCGGGCACCCGACGAATGATGCAGGTCTCGGACGTCAGCAACGTCGCCGCCAAGATGGGGAGGACGGCATTCTTCGAGCCGCTGATGGTCACTTCTCCGCTCAAGGGGAGTCCGCCTTCGATCAAGAAACTATCCATGGATTGGGGAACCGGGGACGCCCGCGTGGGTTGGTGGATTCAGATCGCGCGGGCGGCCGATGGATGGACGATGAGAATCCGCTCGCGCCCGCTCAAGTCTTTCTCTGGTGAAATCTCGCACCAACCCTCGTCGCTGAAGAGTCGGACCAGCGCCGCGGCCTGCCCGTCTCCGAATTCCAGCAGGAGGCAACCGGAGTCCCGCAGCCAATGCCGGCCCAACCGCGCGAGGATCCGGTAGAACTCCAAACCATCGGCCCCGCCATCCAAAGCCATGCGGGGATCATGGTCTCGGACCTCGGGATCCAATCCGGAAATTTCCTCGGTGGGAATGTACGGGGGGTTGGAAACAATGAGGTCCAGATTCTGGAACTCGCTCGCGCCGAGACTTCTCAGGTCACGGTGCAAAAACTCAATTCCGTTGAATCCGAGACGGGCCGCATTGGATCGGGCGACGCGCAGGGCCGCTTCCGACGCATCCATCGCTTGAACGGACACTCCTGGAATTCCGGCCAAGGCAATCGCCAGGCAACCGGATCCCGTGCCAATATCGAGAGCCTTCAAGGGCTTACCCGCCATGGCAGCGGCCCTCCGGCGAAGCCAATCCTGAGCCTTCAAGGCCAGCACCTCGGTCTCGGGCCTTGGCACCAAAACATCACCGGAAACTTCGAGCTCCCATTCCAGAAACGGGGCCGTGCCCAGAATATGCTGCAACGGTTCCCGCTGGCTGCGGCGGCGTACCCAAGTCTCCAACTCTCGAAGGTGCTCGGGAGAAACCGACGAGTCACCCCGCAAACGCAACTGGACCGGGCTGGACCCAGTCAATTGCCACAGCATCCAGCACGCCTCGACCTCACCGGACTCGATGCCGGCCGATTGAAGCGTCCCGGTGATCCACGACAAGGTGTCCCGAACGGTCATGAGAGTGGAAACTCGCCCGCACCCTGCTCGCTGTCGAGGCAATCACCACCCTGCCCGCGACACCTCCGACAAGCTTCCCCGGTAAGGCGATTTCTCCGAAGGCGCCAATTCCGGGCCTGAACTGCGGTCGCGGGTCGTCGGGGGGGCTGCGTCCTGGAGCGGACCGCTCGGAGATCGGTCCCTACCCCAGAGGCGGTTCGTGTGTGGGACGTGAGTCTTGCCACAGGCGGGCCAGGGTCCGGCGAGCTCCGGGGGTAGGGCGATTTCCCCGAAAGCGCGATGATCGCTGCACACGTTCGAAGCGTGCCTTTCCGCCCGAAGCAGCCCACGGTTTTTGGGTGCGCCGATACCTCCGCGGTCTTTCATCTCTGATCCTCGTCGCCGTCGTTCTTGTCCTCCGGTCGGGGGCCGAGGCGCCGCTACCGCCACCGCCGACCTCGGTATTCTCGGTCGCCGAGATCCTGCGGCAAGACGGGGCGGGATTGCCCACGACCTGGGGCCGTGAAGATGGCTGGGAGGCACCCGCCTGGTATCGGATGTCGGTTCCCGCCCACGGAGGGGCCGAAACCGAACAGCGACTGCAGCAGGCCCTGGAGGCTCTTCCCCACCTGTTCTTGAATCTGAAGAACGAAGACCTTTATGGCCAGGACCAGGGTCTCTACCGGCATACCCAGGAATCCGGGGATGCCTGGGAGCGGCCGGTCCAACTTACCTTTCGGACCTCCCCCCGCGGGCCGGGTTTCCAGGTTCAGGCCGGCCTGAGAATCCAGGGCGGGTGGAATCGCCGCCCCAAGGAATCACCGAAGCATTCCTTCCGCGTCGTCTTCCGCTCCCGCTACGGGCTGTCTTCGCTCAAAAACGCATTGTTCCCCGGGCAGGATGGGGACCTTGACCAGTTCATTCTCCGCGCCGGCAACAACCACTCCTGGCTTCACTGGGACAGCAAAGAACGTCGGAGCGCGGACTACCTGAGGGACCCTTGGATGCGGGCCACGTATTCGGTGATGGGGCATTCGGCCTCCCGCAGCCGCCCCGTGCACTTGCACCTCAATGGCCTCTATTGGGGAATCTATGATTTGTGCGAACGCCCAGACGCCGGCTTCGCGGCACGGACCTGGGGCGGTCGGAGCACTGATTACGATGCGCGCAACGCCGACAAGGTGCTCTCTGGGGACACCGTGGCCTGGGATCGGTTGATGGGGCTGGTCAATGGGGGCATCACCAACGAGGTGAGCGAAAAGGCGCTCCGCGCCGAGTTGGATGTGCCTGCCTTCATCGATTTCATGCTGCTCAACCTGTACGGAGCCAACGGCGATTGGGACCGCTCATCCAATTGGTACGCGGCCCGGCGTCGCAATCCTGCCGGGCTCTGGCAGTTTCTGGTGTGGGACGGGGAACGAACCCTCGAAGACCCACAGGACAACCGTCTGCAAGACGACGACGACCAATCACCGACCCGCATTTTTCAGAAGCTCCGCCAGTCTCCGAACTTCCGCCGGGAGTTCGCGGTCCGCGCCCGAAAACACATGGCCCCCGGGGCCGCTCTGTCTGCCGACGCAGCGGCCGCCCGATACCGCTCGATGGCCGATCGGTTGGAACCGGCCTTGTTCGCAGAGGCCCTGCGGTGGGGCGACTACCGGAACCAGATCCATCGCTACAAGGAGGGCCCCTTCGAAACGTACACGGTCGAGGGGCATTGGAAGCCGGAGGTCGAACGCATCGTTCAGCGGTATTTCCCGGCGCGGGTGGCAGCCTTCAAAGCACAACTACAAGAGGCCGGTCTCTACGAGCCCTGACTGGGTGAATGAGATGATGCTGCATCAGGTGGCTCCATTCTGCCTCCGTCATTTCGAGGCAACCCCAGAATCCGACGAGGTGGGGAGAGTAGCGTTCTGCAGACGGCCGTTGGTTGATAGAGGGGGCCCCTTCCCCGGAATGCTCCTCCGAAACGGCCCACGCTAAAAGCGTCGAGGCCGTGCACACCGCTCAAAACGGTCTGCACGGCCCCTCGGCGATTGCGATCGACCGTCGATCAGTCCTCGCTGAAGAGGTACTCGAGGTCGTCCTTCGACAGGTTGCTGGCAAAGCCTTCTTCGCCCAGCACGTCGGCGATGGTGGCCGACTTGCGCTGTTGGAGGTCCCAGATTTTCTCCTCCACGGTACCCGGAGTGATCAACCGGTAGGCCATCACCGTCTGGGTCTGACCGATGCGGTGCGAACGGTCGATGGCCTGCGCCTCGACAGCCGGGTTCCACCACGGGTCGTACAACACCACGTAGCTGGCGTTGGTGAGATTCAGGCCCGTGCCCGCCGCGCGGAGCGACAGGAGGAACACGCACGGTTCCGGGTCGGCCTGGAAGGCGTTGACCACTTCCATACGCCCCTTGGTCTCGCCGGTCAGGATGTGGGTCTTGATCCCCCGCTCACGGCAGGCGGCTTCCAAGAGCTTCAGCATCTCCACGAACTGGGAGAAGAGCAGGATCTTGTTGCCGGAAGCCAAGATGGGCTCGAGCAACTCGAAGAGTGTCTCGGTCTTGCCCGAAACACAGTCGTTGCCGACGAGCCTCGGATGGCAGCAGATCTGACGCAGGCGGGTAAGTGCCGCCAAGACGTGCATCTTGGACTTGGCCACACCCTTCTCCTGCATGGTCTTCATCACCTGCTCGCGGCTGCGGCGCAGCTCGGCCAGGTACAGCTTGCGCTGGTCGTCATCGAGCTCGCAGTCGCGGCGTTCCTCGATGCGGTCGGGCAGGTCCTTGGCCACCTGCTTCTTGACGCGGCGCAGCATGATCGGGCGCAGCTTGGCGCTGAGGCGGCGGCGTTTGGCCGAGCCGTCCCATTCGGGCCCGTCGCCCTTGGCCTCATAGACCTCGTTGAAGTTCTGCTGGTTGCCCAAGTATCCCGGCTGCGAGAAGTCCACGATCGACCAAAGGTCGAGCATGCGGTTCTCCAACGGGGTCCCGGTGAGGGCCAGACGGTGATCGGCCTCGATCTCCTTCACGGCCACCGTCACCTGAGCTGTCGGGTTCTTGATGAATTGAGCCTCGTCGAGCACGAGGGCGCGGAAGTGGAACTTGCCCAACTCCTCCAAGTCCCGCCGAAGGATGGCATAGTTGGTGACCACGATATCGGCGTCGGGGATCTGCTTGCGCAAATTGTGCCGCTGCTGGCCCGACTGGAGCACCAGCACCTTGAGGTTAGGGGCGAACTTCTCGGCCTCACGGCGCCAGTTGTGCAGCACCGAGGCCGGACACAAGACCAACGACGGCTTCTTGTCCTTCTTGGCGGCATTCTCATGCAGCCAGGTGAGCCAAGCCAAGGTCTGGAGGGTTTTGCCCAGACCCATGTCGTCCGCCAGAATGCCTCCCAGACGAAGC
>CANHYD010000123.1 GCA_947464705.1 Verrucomicrobiota bacterium
GCCAGTTTCGTGGGCTACGGCGCGGTGGCTGGGCGATTCTTATCACCATCCTTGCGTTCCCAACTCGGCGCGACCGGCGAGGTGTTGCAAGCCGCGGGCGGACTGCTGGTGCTCTTCTTGTTTGCCCGGGCCCTGTATCGCCGGAAACTCTTCCTCCGATTGTAAGCCCCGGCACAACCGGAGCGATCCATCGAAACCGTTCTAGCTCAGGGGGCGACCTGGAGCCGCTCTTCCACCGCGTCGCGCTTCATGAGCAAACCTTGCTCCTTGTAGGCGCGGAGCACGAAGTGGGTCGCCGTCGAGAGAACCCCCTGGATGGTGGACAACTTCTCGGAGACGAACGCGGCCACGTCGCGCAGGTCCGCACCTTCCACCTCGACCAGCAGGTCATAGCCGCCGGACATGAGGTGGCAGGACCGCACCTCTTCATAGCGGGAGATCCGCTCGGCGAGCTTGTCGAAACCGCCGCCGCGCTCCGGGGTGATCTTCACCTCGATCATCGCCCGAACCACATCGTGCCCGAGCTTCTCCTCGTTCACCACGGCCCGATAGCCCAGCAAGATCCCCTGGGCCTCCAGGCGGGAGATCTCGGCCCGGATCTCCGATTCGGACCGACACAGCATCGCCGCCAGCGCGGCGGGACTCAGGGTGGCATCCTGGCGAAGAACCTTGATCAGCGCGTCCATCGGCTCAGCAAACCCCAGCCGTCCTGCGGATTGAAGGCATAAGTTGACCGATCGAGTCCCCACGGGGAGGACACTCGGGGTTTGACGGAGCGCCGCGGATCCGTCACCGCTTAACCCATGCAACGCCCCCTGGCACTGGCTGCCCTAATCGCCACCTCGTTCGCCTCCTACGGAGCCGACTGGACCGAGTACCGCGGACCCCGCCACGACGGATCCACCCCGGAGAAGATCGCCACGACCTGGCCCGCCAGTGGGCCCAAGGTGCTGTGGAAGGTACCCAGCAGCGCCGGCTTCAGCTCCTTCGCCGTGGCCGGGGGCCGCTGCTTCACTCAAGAACTCCGCGATTCTGGCGGCGCAAAGCTGGAAACCCTCGTCGCCCGCGATGCCGACACCGGCAAAGAACTGTGGACCGCGGCCCTGGGATCGATGAAGACGGGCGACGGTGGCGATGACGGCACCCAAGACAACCGGGGCGGCGACGGCCCGCGTTCCACGCCTGCCGTGCAAGGCGGCCGGGTGTACACCTTCTCGGCCAAACTCGTGGTGCAAGCCTTCGATGCCAAGACCGGCCAAGAAGTGTGGAAGCGCGACCTCGCCAAGGATCACGCCGGTCGCAACATTTCCTGGCAAAACGCCCAATCCCCGGTGATTGAAGACGGCCGCGTCTTCGTGGCCGGCGGCGGCGCTGGCGAGAGCCTGATGGCTCTGGACGTCAAGACCGGCGCACCGATCTGGAAGACCGGCGACGAGAAGATCACCCACGCCTCCCCCGTCTTGGCCACGATCCACGGAGTGCGACAGGTCGTCTGGTTCCTCCAATCAGGACTGGTCTCGATGGACCCCAAAACCGGCACCGAGCTCTGGCGTCACAACTTCCCCTACAAAGTCTCCACGGCGGCCTCGCCGATCGTCTCCGGTGACTTGGTGTACTGCTCGGCCGGTTACGGCGTGGGCGCGGGTGCCGCCAAGGTGGCCAAGAACGGATCCCAGTGGACTGCCACCGAAGCCTATCGCTTCGCGGGCAACAAGCCCTTGGCCAACCACTGGTCCACGCCGGTGCTGAAAGACGGCCACCTCTTCGGCATGTTCCAGTTCAAGGAATACGGCAACGGCCCGGTGAAGTGCGTGGACATCGCCACCGGTACCGTGAAATGGGAGAAACCCGGATTCGGGCCCGGCCACGTGATCCTCACCGCCAGCGGCGTGTTGGCTCTCTCCGACGACGGGCACCTCGTACTCATCGACCCCAACACCTCGGCCTACAAGGAACTGGCCCGCGCCGACGTGCTCGATGGCAAGTGCTGGACCACCCCGGTGCTGGCCAACGGCAAGGTCTTTGCCCGCTCCACCAAGGAGGCTGTCTGCCTCGACCTCGGCCGCTGAGCCCAGTGTCCGACACAGCCCTCCCGCTCCAACGGACCCTCAGCCTCAATCAACGAACACGAATTCGTTCAGGTTGAGCATCAGGCGACAGGTGCTGGCCAAGCCATGCTGTTCGGTGTGGCGGACCAGCGCCTCGGACTCCTCGGCCGTCGGTCGGCGGCCGAAGGCCCAGCGCATCCCGAGCGAGACCCGTTCTGGGATCGTTGGGGCTTCGCGCTCCAACCGGACGGCCCAATGGCGGGACATGGAAACCGCCAGCTTGTGGTTCATCAGAGCCAGAGCTTGCAGGGCGTTGAGGGTCTCGTTGCGCCGGTCCACCGAGATCGACGGATCCGCACAGTCCAGGGCCGCCATCATGGGCTGGGGTTGAGAGCGCACCAGGAATCGGTACACCGAGCGCCGGTGCGACTCGGGATCCTCCGGGTTGTGCAGCGCATACTCGTAGTGCGGCGAATGCTCCGGTCGTTCCACCACGAAATCTTTGAAACTGGGCCCACCGCGGCGTTCATCCAGGCGCCCCGACACCCAGAGCATGGAATCGCGGATCGCCTCGGCCTCCAACTTGCGACGATTCATGCGGCCGAGCAGTCGATTGTCTGAGTCACGCGCCATCCCCGGATGCGTCTCCGGATTCGGAATCACCGAACTCTGCCGGTAGGTTCGACTGGTCACGAGGAGTCGGTGCAACGACTTGAGGGATTGGCCGTTGTCGCGGAACCACACCGCCAGCCAGTCCAGCAACTCCGGGTGACTGGGTGCCGTACCCATGCGGCCGAAATCATTGGCCGTCTCGACCAAGCCACGGCCGAAATGGTGCTGCCAGACCCGGTTCACAACGGACCTCCAAGTGAGCACATTCCCTGGATCGGCAATCCACTCGGCCAAGGCCACTCGGCGCTGGCCTTCCGGCAGGGCCGGATCGACCTCGAGTCCGCGGCTCAGGCCCAAGGACCGAGGCACGCCCGGCGTCACCTCATGGCCGGGTTTTCGCACATCCCCGCGCGCCAGCCAGTGGACGGGCCGCGGCTTGCCTCCGTTAGGGCCGGTACCCCGGAACGCACCACCCCCATGATGCACCGTGCCCGCGTAAACCACTCGCTGCATTGGAAGGGTTGAGATCTCTCGACTCACCCCCTCCAGCTCGGAGCGGAGCGGAGTCAACCGGGCCACACTCGCGGCCAGAGCCGGCAAGCCCTCCAACGCCTTGCGATCCCTCCGCAGCCGATCCAAGGCCTCTCCCGCTGCAGCCTGAGTCCGCCCCGGAAACCATCCGTCGGTGAGATTGTCGCGACCCCAACGCGGACCGGCTTCGATGCTCTCGCTCGCGCTCACGGGCATACCGAGGGCCAAATTGCTGCCCTGGGCATCCAAGACCTCCAACTCCGAAAGAGCAAAGATGAAGTCGTTCATTCGGGTCGCGAGACGCGTTGCCGTCACCCGCACGTAGCGCCCCCGCAAACCTGGCACCGGCACCTCCCGCGGTGTGACCCCAGGATTGGGCAAGTCGCCCTCGGTCTGATCCTCCACGCGTTGGACGCCGGCCTTGAATTCAGGATCGTCCGACAACTCCACCCGATACCGGAGCGGGAACCCGAACCCCTTGCCAATGCCATTGAAGTCATCGTGGCAACCGGCATAGAGCAACCGATGAATCTCCACCGACCGACCCAGATCCACCTGCACCCACTGAACCACCTCGGGCTTCGACTGGATGGCTGAATGCCAGCCCATCTCTGGCCGCACCGGCTCCTTGCTCCCGGCCTCCGCAGCGGCAACGCGTCGCTCGAGCAAGGCGAACCGACGTCCGCCCTGACGAATCATTTCCTCATCCAAGGCCTTCTTTTCCTGCATCAACTGGGCCTTGCGAGCCTCCAGAGATCGCCGACGAGCGGCCACCGCCGGATCGACATCGAACTTCCGGTCGGCCCGATCGAGCGCGGCAAACACCGCCGTCAATTGGTAATACTCCTCGGATCGAACCGGATCGAACTTGTGATCGTGGCAGCGCGCACACTGCACCGTGGCGCTGTTGAAGGTATTCATCACCGTCGCCACCATGTCATCCCGGTCGAGCAATCGAGCGATCTTACCATCGGTCTTCGACTCTGGGACTTCGGCGTGGCCGATCAGGTCCCACGGCCCGGCCGAGATGAATCCAGTGGCCGTGATGCCGTCCTCAGTGTCCGGCCAGAGCACGTCGCCCGCGATCTGCTCCCGGATGAAGCGCGAATACGGTTTATCGGCATTCAGAGCCCGGATCACGTAATCCCGGTAAGGCCAAGCGTTGGGTCGCGGTTGATCCTTGTCGTACCCGTGCGTCTCCCCGTAGTGGACCACATCCAGCCAATGCCGAGCCCAACGCTCACCGTAGCGCGGCGACGCCAGCAATCGGTCCACGCACTGCTCATAAGCATCCGTCGACGGATCGTTCAAGAAAGCATCCATCTCCGCGGGCGTCGGCGGCAACCCGGTCAAATCGAGGCTCACCCGACGCAGCAACGTCCGCCGATCCGCCTCTGGCGCCGGTGGAATCCCCTCCCGTTGCAAGCGGTCCCGAATGAAGCGGTCGACGGGATGCGAGACGGAGCCGACCGGAGCCCCCTCGACTACTGGAGTGGAGACCTCAGGCACCTGCGGGGACAACAACGGTCGATACGACCAGTGAAGCCCATTCGTCGCCACAGCCCCCGAAACATCGCCCGGCAGGCACGCCCCGAAAACCGTTGCAAGCGCCACACCCCAAGCCCGGACCGAACGGGGAACAAACCGGGGAATCCTCATAACCAGACACCTTATTTTCCCATCCCGCCCCCCACAAGCCCAACCGACCACCCCGATCGCGCACGCGCATCGCGCGAAAGCCCTCTCTTCAGAGCTTCCCTGCGAGCGCAGGACCCATCCCGCGAAAGCCCCACCCACGACTCAAAACCACCATCTCCCCCAACATCACCCCCACACCCAGCGGCAGCGGGATCGGGCCGGAACGAGCATTGGAGGCGATCACCCAACTCCTCGCGCAACAGCGCGAAAGCTCCTCCTCCCCCAAGCCTACCTGCGAGTGCAGGACCGATCCCGCGGAGCGCCCTCGAGGCACTGATCCCCAGCGCCAGCCCCGGCACTCTGCCACCGCACCGCAAAATAGGTGAGCGCGCCCGAGGGTATGCGGCGTTCCTTCAGAACGCTCCGCTTGTGCGCCATACCCGGGGTTTCACCCCGGGCTGGTATGCGGTGCCCCGTTGGGGCACTCCGAACGCCGCACCTCCCTGCGAGAGCAGGCCCCATCCCGCGAAAGCCCCACCAATATTTCAGCGGAGCGGGATGGGTCCGTAGCGAGCTCTGGAAGCGAACACCCGAACTCTGGCGCGAAGCGCCAAGACTGAACCTTCAGAGCTTCCCTGCGAGCGCTGGCCCGGTCCCGCGGAGCCCCACCAATACTCCAGCGGAGCGGGATGGGTCCGTAGCGAGCTCTGGAAGCGAACACCCGGACTCTGGCGCAAAGCGCCAAGGCTGAACCTTCAGAGCTTCCCTGCGAGCGCAGGACCCATCCCGCGGAGCCCCCGCTTACTTCGCAGCCGAAGGCTCTTCCCCGAGCCGCCGCTCCAACTCCTGCACACGTCGCAGCAAC
The DNA here is from genome assembly GCA_947464705.1 of Verrucomicrobiota bacterium. Classification (GTDB taxonomy): domain Bacteria; phylum Verrucomicrobiota; class Verrucomicrobiia; order Limisphaerales; family UBA9464; genus SXXZ01. The sequence continues at coordinate 5,695 of CANHYD010000123.1, forward strand.
TCCGGCAAGCGTTCCATCGCCAGATACTGACGCTTCATCACCCGATCCGGGCCAGCGGGAGAACCCAACCACTTCTGCCCCTCCGGAATGTGATGCATCACCCCGGATTGCGCCGCGATCGTCACCTTGTCCGCGATCCGAAGATGGCCCGCCACCCCCACCTGCCCCGCAATAGTGACGTAATTCCCAATCTTGGTACTGCCCGCGATCCCCACCTGCGCCACCAGAATGCAGTGCTCACCGATGGTCACATTGTGCGCGATCTGAACCAGATTATCGATTTTCGTCCCCCGACCGATCACCGTCGCCCCGAGAGCTGCCCGATCGATCGTCACATTCGCACCGATCTCCACATCATCATGGATGATCACCTGCCCCACCTGCGGCACCTTGCGGTGTTCCCCCTTATCGAAGACATAGCCAAAGCCATCAGCACCGATCACCGAACCCGCGTGAATACGGACCCGCCGACCCAGCGCAGAGCGAGGATAGAGCGTCACATTCGGATACAGCCGACTACCGTCACCCACGACACAATCCTCGGAGATAAAATTGCGACCCACCAGGACCGCCTCAGCCCCGATCCGGACTCGCTCCCCAATGACACACTGAGGTCCTACATGAGCCGATGGATCGACCCGCGCCGAGGCTGCCACCACCGCCGATGGATGGATCCCCGCCGGCAAAACCGGCTCAGGGAAAAACAGCGGCAACACCTGTGCAAAGGCCACCCGAGCATTCTCCACTTGCACGATGGTCTTGCCCGTGGCCGACCGGAAATCGCCCGCCACCAAAATGGCTGAAGCAGCACTTTGATCAGCCCTCAGAAAGTACGCCTCATTTTCAGCGAAAGTGAGATCACCGGTCTTGGCTCCGTCCGCCGGTGCAAAACCGGTCAATTCCAGAGAAGGGTCACCCACAATACGGCCGCCGACACGCTCGGCGACCAAGCTGGCAATCAAAGTTGGCATAAAAAAGCAGTTCTCCGCAGAACACCTCCGCGCACCGGCAAAAACCGGCCCCACAGCATCACCGTCCCCGCCCCCGACACACAACATTTCCTTTCCCCCACCCACACCGATGGGAGCAGCGGAATCGGGCCGGAACGAGCATTGGAGGCGATCACCAAAAACCCATCGCGCGCAGCGCGAAAGCCTCTCCTCCCCCAAGCCTACCTGCGAGTGCAGGACCGATCCCGCGGAGCGGGCCACCCACGACTCAAAACCACCATCTCCCTCAACATCACACCCACACCCC
>CANHYD010000124.1 GCA_947464705.1 Verrucomicrobiota bacterium
CATGGAGTTGATGACAGCAGCCATGGCGGCGGGCCCGGTCCTCTCCGACGCCATCCTGGCCGCCTACGCCATCGAACACCGGGCGACGCTGTTCACCAACGACAGCGACTTCGCGCGTTTTCCCGGATTGGTGTGGCAGAACCCGTTGATCTCCGCGGGATCAACCTGACCGCGTCGCCCGCGATATCCCGAGCCACGGAGTCGCCCAGGGGCCCCTTCTCTGCTTCCATCGGACCATGCGATCGACGTCCGGCTGGGATTTGAATTGCGACCTGGGCGAGGGCGAGCCTTGGGCGCGGACGCGGGCGCTGCTGCGGCAAATCACCTCGGCGAATGTGGCCTGTGGCGGGCATGCCGGGGATGCGCTGACCATGGAGCGGGTGGTCGTTGAGGCGAAGGCACTGGGGGTGCGGCTGGGGGCTCACCCCGGAGTGGTCGGAGAATTCGGGCGGGGCGAAGTGACACTGTCGCCCGGCCAACTCCAGACCCTCGTGCTCCAGCAAGTCGGAGCGATGAATCATCTGGCGCGGCAGCACGGCAGCCGGTTGCAACACATCAAGCTACACGGCGCGCTCTACCATGCCGTGGAGAACGACGACGCCCTCGGCCGGGCCTATGTCGAGGCGGTGGCCCGATGGTTTCCCAAGGTGAAAATCTACGCCCGCGCCGGAGGTCGCGTACTGACGCTGGCCGCCAAGGCCGGAGTCTCGGCATGGGCCGAGGGATTCATTGACCGGGGCTATCGTGCGAACGGCCAGTTAATGCCTCGGAATCAAGACGGGGCCCTTCTGACCCGCACCCGGGAAATCATCGGTCGACTGCACGAATGGCGGCAAACGGGCGGGTGGAAGAGTCTCGAGGGACCGTGGGTCGCCGTGCCCGCTCGGACGCTGTGCCTGCATGGCGACACGCCCGGCGCCGTGGCACTGGCTCGGGCCCTCCGCAGAGCGATGGATCGATAAGACCCGAGGTCGTCGAGCGTCGGATTCCCGAGGCCGGGTCGATCGATCCGAACTGCTCGGTCTTTTGACTGAAAGACTTCTCGGGCACCGCCTCCCGAAAGCAACGCCCCGCCAGAGCACGCCCAACCTACCAGACCCCGGCAGCCCCCTCGCCGCGCGGATCGGCCGCGGCAGCCCATTGCCCTTGGGCGTCCCGGCCCACCGCCTGAGCCGCACCGAGCGAAGCATCGACCGCAACCGTGTGTCCCCGGTGCCGCAACTCGGCGATGACGCCTTCACCCCAGGCTCGTTCCACATGGAGTTCGTCGGGCTTCCACTGGTGATGAAGGCGCGGAGCGGCCAGGGCTTCACGGGGCAATTTTTTGAAATCAATGACCCGCAGGATCGCCAGGAGGGTCTGAGAGATAATGGTCGGCCCACCCGCCGCACCCACGCTGAGGATCGGCTGGCCATCTCGGAGCACCAGTGTCGGGCTCATGCTCGAGAGCGGCCGCTTGCGCGCCTCGATGGCATTGGCTTCGGCTCCCACCAGGCCGAAGTAGTTCGGCACCCCCGGCTGCGCCGAAAAATCATCCATGTGATTGTTGAGCAGGATGCCCGTGCCCGGCACCACCACCTTGCTACCAAAGCTCGTGTTCAGCGACGCAGTGCAGGCCACCCAATTGCCCTCGGTGTCGGCGGTGGAAAAGTGCGTGGTGTGCCGGTTCCGCTCGCGGGTGAACCACTCACGATCAGCCTCGGGCGGAGTGCCCGCCGACGCGACCACCGAAGCCCGATCGAGCCGAATCCGCCGCGCGAGTCCAGCCGCGTACTCCTTGGACACCAGTCCCCGGGGCACGCGCGCGAAGTCGGGGTCGCCCAACCAGCGAGCCCGGTCGGCGAAGGCCAACTTCATCGCCTCGGCCACAACATGGGCGAACTCCGGGGAACCGTCCCCCATCGCGGCGAGATCAAAGCGCTCGAGGATGTTGAGGATCTCCACGACATGAACACCGCCGGAGCTGGGTGGCGGGAAGCTCACGATTTCGTAGCCTCGATAGGTGCCGCGAACTGGCTCGCGCGGCACCACCTCGTAGCGGGCGAAGTCGGCGGCCGTGACCAAGCCTCCGTGGGCCTTCATCCACTCAGCCGTGCGGCGCGCGAAATCGCCTTGGTAAAACCACGCCACCCCACCCTTGGCCATCTGCCGGTAAGACCGGGCCAGATCGGGTTGGCGCAATCGATCGCCCGCCGATGGCATTGCCGGCAGCCCCTTCAGAAAGATGGCCTCACTCTCGGGAAACAGTGCCAACTGCGACCGCGTCTCCTTCAGCCGACCGACGTAATGGCGATCGAGCCGAAACCCCTTTTCGGCGACCCGGGCGGCGGCCTCCAGAAGACGACCCAGCGGCAGGCGTCCATAGTTGGTGCTGGCATAGGCCATCGTCGCGAACTCGCCGGGAATCCCCACCGACAAGGCCCCGTCTTGGCTGAGCTGAGAATCGGCCTTACCGCCGCGCAAAAACATGTCACGCGTCGCCGCGGCCGGGGCCATCTCGCGTCCGTCCAAGGTGATGAGCCGTCCGTCGGCCAAGCGCAGGGTCATGAAGCATCCTCCGCCGAGGCCCGAATTGTGGCCGTCGACGATGCCGAGGGTCAGGGCACAGGCGATGGCCGCATCGACGGCATTGCCGCCATCCCGCAAGGCCTGCAAGCCCGCCTCGGTGGCCACGGGATTCACGGTCGCAACAAGGCCCTTGCGCGGCGCGACCGGATCCGCCGCGGACAACCGCAATGCGGGGCTCATGGTGACCCACGCGAGGAGCACCACCGGAAGCAACCGAGCCATCCCCCTGGGGATCACAGGGTTCCAGACTCCACGGGGCGACAGGGCCGGCGTCGGCATCGGGGACAGGCTGCCTGCGGAAACCCGACGGCCGGCGCGGAGGAGTGAGTTCATGGAGAGAGTCGGCAACTGCAAACCAGTGAAGCGTGACCCTCAGAGTCGGGCAATCCGAACCGATGCCCCCTCCGCTGGAACACCGCAGGAACGCTCCCCGCACCCAGAATTGCCCTGTTGCTTCCCCGGCCCCATCGGATTCCATGACGACCATGTTCCCCCGCGGTGCCCAAGCCTTCCATCGAGCCTTCACGCTCATCGAGTTGCTGGTGGTCATCGCCATCATCGCGATCCTGGCGGGCATGCTCCTGCCGGCCCTGGCTAAGGCGAAGGAAAAGGGCCGCAAGACCTCGTGCTACAACAACCTGCGCCAGATGGGATTGGCGATGCTGATGTATGCCGACGACCACAGCGGAAAGGTGCCCCGAGGCAATGAACCCTACTGGTGGCAGATGTACATCCCCAGCCTCGGCGGCACCGCCGCCGCACGGGACCAGTACGGACGGATCAAGGTGTACACCTGCCCGAGCTACCCCAACAAACGACAGGTTGTCTGCTATGTGGTCAACGCCTGGCAGTTCAGCAGCCTGCGCGACACGGTCGGCAATGAAGTGACCGGAGCAGTGAACCTCCAGCGGGTGCAGAGCCCTTCCGATACGATTTACCTAGCCGACAACGAGAGCGCCCCGTGGCGACCGGTCTTCACCGTGACCAACGTCATCGGCAGCGTGGATCTCAACGACGTGTGGACCCCAGCCCACCTGCCCTATGGAGCGACAGGGCGCACTCTGAGCGGCGATCGGCGGGTCGCGGCCAAACGCCACGGCGAAGGAGCCAACCTGCTCTTCTTCGACGGCCACGCTGGCTGGAAAAACGGCCGGTCCATCACCGTCGACGACTGGCGGGATCAACGGTATTGAAGGCGTACCCAACGGCCACAACTTGTCCTTCCAGCGGATCCACCTCAGCCTGACCAGCGCCCAATCCACCGGTTCACACGCCATGATCTTGCCGTCTGCAGCTATTGCATCATTGGTCTCCGACTCCAACCGGAAGAGTTCTCTCTGGCTTTGGATAGCCGGCTTCCTGGTGGCTGCCTTGTTCGAGACGAAGGCCGCCGAGGGAATCCACTTCAACCGGGATGTTCGCCCCCTGCTCTCCGAGCAGTGTTTTCAGTGCCATGGATTCGACGCCAACACCCGGAAATCGGGCCTCCGGCTGGACCTCCGGGAAGAGGCGCTGAAACCTGCCAAATCCGGAGTCATTCCCCTGGTCCCGGGAAAGCCGGAGGCTAGTGAACTATTCCGCCGCATCACCTCCACCGACCTCGACCTACAAATGCCGCCAGCGCCCGAGCATGCGCCGTTGACTGCGGCCCAGCGAGAGATTCTGCGGCAGTGGATCCTGGCCGGTGCAGAATACGAACCCCACTGGGCGTTCGTGCCGCCGGTGCGCCCGCCTCCTCCTGAAGTGAGCCCCACATCCCGAACCTGCAACCCGATCGATCGGTTCATTTTGCAACGCCTGCAGCCAGCGGGCTTATCTCCGTCGCCGGAGGCCGCGCCCGAGATCCTCTTCCGTCGGTTGACCCTCGACCTCACCGGGCTTCCGCCGACGCCTGACGAGGTGCAGGCATTCCTCCAAGACCCGTCCTCCGAGGCTTATGAGCGGTGGGTGGACCGCCGTCTGGCCTCGCCCCGCTGGGGAGAGCGCATGGCTCAGGATTGGCTGGATGTGGCGCGCTTCGCCGACAGCAACGGTTATCAGGTGGACCGTGATCGTGAACTCTGGGCCTGGCGCGATTGGGTGGTGCGGGCGCTGAACCGCAACCAACCCTTCGACCAATTCACCATCGAGCAATTGGCCGGCGACCTCCTGCCCTCGCCCACCCTAGATCAGCGGATTGCCACCGGGTTCCACAGGAACCACATGATCAATGAAGAAGGCGGCATCATTCCTGAGGAATTCCTCGCCGAATACTGCTTCGACCGAGTTGAGACCACCGCCACCGCTTGGCTCGGCCTGACCTTCACGTGCGCCCGCTGCCACGACCACAAGTTCGACCCCATCAGCCAGCGGGACTACTACGGACTGTACGCTTTCTTCCACAACATCACTGAAAAGGGTGTCGGCGATTATGGTGCGCCGATCCGGCGAAGCACTCCACCGATGCTTCAAATCCCTTCCGCCGAACAACAGGCCCAGTTGGATCGGCAACGGACCGCGCTGCGATCCGAAGAGTCGTTGATGGCTCAGCGACGCTCGGAGATCGTGGCCGAGCCTGAAACCTGGGCGTCGAAACTGCGCTCGCATCCAGTGGTCTGGGAAACCTCGGGGGCCACGCTCCTTCCGGTCGAGACGGGCACGAACCGCTCGGTCCGCCTGGCGTGGAATTCTCCGGCGACCGCGCTTCGATTGACCTTCCGGCCGACGGGGACCGGAAGTTCATCGGCACCCCGCCGAATCGCCCTCGGTGAACTTCGCCTCCGCAAGGCCGGGCAAGATCGCCCCCTCGCACTTCGAGCACGGAGCACGCTGGACTCCCGCGCCGCCGATTCCGTGGCCCCAGCGCTGGACGACAAACTCGACACCGCCTTCACCCTGGATTGGACCACCCAACCCGAAGTTCGCATCGTGTTGCTGCCTGAAGTCGGTCTCGAGGGCACTTCCGGAGGGCCCATGGCGAACACGCTCGAGCTGGAGCTCCTCTACCGGGACTTGGCCGGAACCTCAGACATCGAACTGCGCGTTGACACCACCCGGGAACCACTCGAGCGGATTCCTACCCCGCTCATTGCCGACCTCCTCGCTCGACCAAACGCCGATGGGTCGCCGGATCATCGCCGGCAGATCGAAGAGTTCCGCCTCGATTCCGAGGCTGGGTTCCAGCGACTCCAGAAGAGCATCCAGCAACGCCAACGGGATCTGGAGGCTCTGGACCTATCGATCCCGGTGACCCTGGTCATGGTCGAGGCCCAGGAACCGCGGCCGACCCATGTGTTGCTCCGGGGTGCTTACGACCGTAAGGGAGAACGCGTCGAACCCGCCTCGCCCCGCCTCCTGCCGCCGATGTCCCAAAGCCAACGGCCGGATCGACTCGCCTTGGCCCGATGGCTCGTGAGCCCGGAGAACCCATTGCCCGCACGGGTGATCATGAACCGATGGTGGCAAACGCTCTTGGGCACGGGGCTCGTCCGGACAACCGAAGATTTCGGCTCGCAAGGAGAACTCCCCAGTCATCCCGAACTGCTAGACTGGCTGGCCCGCGAGTTCGTGGATTCGGGTTGGGATCAGAAACACATGGTCCGCCTGATGGTCACCAGCGCCACCTACCGCCAGGCTTCCCAGATTCGACCTGAGACTCTCGCCAAAGATCCGGACAATCGCCTCCTGTCACGTGGGCCCCGTTTTCGATGGTCAGCGGAAATCATCCGCGACAGCGCGCTGGCCGCATCAGGACTTCTGATGGAAACTCACGGAGGGGCCTCGGTCAAACCGTACCACCCACCGGGTCTGTACGAGCAGGTCGTGGCCGGCTCCTCGGCCAACACCTACGAGCAGGACCATGGAACCGCGCTCTACCGGAGGACGTTGTACACCTACTGGAAGCGGTCTGTTCCCAATCCAGCCCTGCTGCTCTTCGACCGCCCGTTCCGGGAAACCTGCGTCACCCGGCGCTCCCGGACGAGCACGCCGCTGCAGGCGTTGAACTTGCTCAATGACCCCACCTACATCGAAGCCGCGCGATTTTTGGCCCAACGACTGATGCGAGAGACTCCCGATGCCGACGGCCGGATCCGCTCCGCATTCCTGCGGATCCTGGGCCGCCATCCTTCGGATCGGGAACATCAGATCCTGAGCCTGGGCGTCCACCGATCGCGGGCACACTTTGCCCAAGATGCCTCGGCAGCATCTCAACTGTTGACCGTGGGAGAGTCCAAAGCCGACCCCTCGCTGGACCCCATCGAACTGGCCTCGTGGACCCTCTCTGTGGGCTCCATTCTGAATCTCGAGGAGACCCTGACCCGACAATAGCCCATGTCCCCAAACCCTCCCCCACTTCAAGCCTCGCGTCGGCAATTCCTCGGGCAGGCGGG